>CABUDZ010000058.1 GCA_902490445.1 uncultured Collinsella sp. | reverse complement strand
TTAATCGTCCTTGTTGTCTTTCATGACAACGGTGGTCTCGGTGTGGCTGAAGGTGTCGTGCTTCTCGGTCAGGTCGAGCTCGCCGCAGTACTCATCGGCATGGGTGGCCTCGTTGGCTGTCTTGAGCTGGCCTACCAGCAGTACGTCCGCGATGATTACGATGATCAGCGGCGCGATGATGTTGATGAGGATGCCCTCGATATCAAGGGTGAGGTAATCCGGATCGAAGGCGTTCTCACCCATGAAGAGGATTTGGGAGAGGGTAAATCCGATCACAAAGAACAGCACCGAGGCAATAGCGAGCTTGGGCTTGGAGCAGGGGAGCTCGCCGACCAAGCGGCCGGTCTGGCCGTTCATGGCAAACAGGTAGCCCTTGCCGTTCCACGAGGTGGAGAGCATCCAGACGGGGAACAGGGCATAGTCGCTGTCTTCCCAGGTGTAGTCGAGCTGCTTGCTTTCGACCGTGGCATCGTCGTATTCGTCGACGACGGTTTCGCGCAGGGCCGAGATCGTGCTCTCCTCCATGCGGTGCTCGGCGCGCGCCTTACACGTCTCGCAATCCTCATCGTAACGGTTGGCGATGTAGCCGGGCATATAGGCGACCGAGAACGGGCGCAGCGCGTCGTAGTCAAACGGCTCGATGGCATCCATGTGGCCGTCGGGCATCTTGGACGATCCGTCGACGGGCACGCGCTTAAACGAGATGTTTCCCTTGCGGTAGGCATCGTAGTGGTCGGTGGTCGTGACGGTGCGGTCGGATTCCTCGGTCACGGTCTCGTTGGTCGCGTCAAAGTACACTTCGCCGTCCACGCGGGCGCCGTAGAGCCAAAACGGCACGTAGACACCTTGGACTTCGTCGATGTGGTTGCCGGTGACAAAGCTCTTGGGCAGCAGGATCTTGCCCTTGTAATGCTCTTTGAGCGCGGCCATGACATCATCGCGCCCGAGCTTAAACGGAATCACCAGGTCGGGTGAGAAGTCGCCCGAGAGCTGACCGGGTGCCACGGCGGGGTTGCCGCAGTACGGGCAGGTGGTAACGGCGACGGTACCGTCCGAGATTAGTTCGGCGCCGCACGACGAGCAGACATAGCCGGCGTTTTGAGCCAGCTCCTGCACGGCATCGTCGACAGCAGGCTTGGGGGCCGCGGCTGCGGCATCGGCTTTGGCGTCTGCCTTGTCCTGGCGCTCGCGATAGAGGGCTTCGACTTCTTCAACTTCAAAGCGTGAGTCACAGTAGTCGCAGACAAGCTTTTGCTCGGCGCTGGCAAAATGCAGGGGACCACCGCAGGCAGGGCACTGATAGTTAACGCTCTCGAAGGCCATGATCGGTCCTTTCCGTGCCGGGTGCTATGCGCCGATAGCGCCGCCGCAGTATTCGCAGCGCCCGCTGGCATCGGGAATGGTGGTGGCTCCGCAGAAGGGGCAGGTGACCGCGGTCTTGGGGGCCTTGGCGGCCACGACGCTGTCGCGCGTTTCCTGGCGCAGCTGTACCAACGCATCGCGGACTTCGGTTGCCTGGCGCTTGGCCTCGCGGTACTCGATGGACCCGCGCTGATCGATGGTGGAGTCGTTCACGCGCAGGTTGATCTCGGTAAAGTACGGCGTGTTGACGTGGATGGTTAGATTAAAGTCGTAATCCAGGTCGTAGCGCGGCGGGTTGTAGCTCTCGCGCTCGCCGTCCTTGGTCTCGCGATAGATCTCGGTGCGATGCTCGTCGATGTCCATATCGCAGCCGAGTACCTGTGAGAACTCGATGATGTCGGGATTGGCGTCGCGCCAGCGGCTCTGCGAAGTGATAATCAGCAGGCCCGCGTCTTCGTCGAGCATGATGTTGGTTCGCCCGGCAGAAAGCGTGCGCGTGGGGTTGAACGAGGCCAGGCGCTCGGCGTTGGCCTCGCGGTAGGCGAGTTGCTCGCGTATATCGTCCGCGGTGCTGGAGCGATAGCCGTGAAAGTAGGGGGAGAGTTTGCCGGCGCACTCTTTGCACAGGTAACCTTCGTTGATTTTGGTCTTGCCGAGAAGTCCCAGCTCGGTACCGCAAATCGCGCACTCTTTCTTCTCGAACATTTTGTCAAAGAAGCCCATGGCTGCCTCCCATCAACAGGTAGCGTGTGTCACTTTTGATGATGGGCGAGCGCGCGATCTTTCACGATACCCAGACGGCTCAACGAGTCTCCACAACTGGGACACATGGCCCATTTTTCCTACTCATTGGGGACGCACTTTACTCATTGGGGACGTACTTAAATGAGTGAAACTACTCATTTAAGTACGTCCCCAATGAGTGCCCGCTCGCTCGTTTGGCGCCTGGGGGACACTCTTTGTCGAATGTGGGCGTTGCCCTTGCTACGCCACGGTCACGGCAACCTGGGCGTAGCGGGTGCAGGGGCGCTCGGCGCGCGTCTGCACGGTAAGGGTGAGCACGAAGCGGTCACCGGGCTGCGCGTCGGCGGGCACGATGAAAGCGGTGTCTACCGTGCATTCTTGCCACATCGACAGATCCTGGACGCCTGCATAGCTCGATGGGTCTACGGCCACATCCCAATGCGCATCGAAGCCCTTGCCATCGGGGTCGACGATGGTCGCTGCAAGGGCGACGCGCTCGCCGGCTGCGGCGCTGCGGTCGGCCGTGACCTCGACAACATGTGCCGGATGCGAGCAGATGGCCGGATCATGGGCGCACCATTGCGCGCGGACGGCAAAGTCTTCCTGATAGGCGCGCAGGTAGGGATTGAGATTGTCGTCTGCGGGCGTGCCGAGGGCGGCAAAACCGGCGGGCGCGCTCGCATCGGGGTGTCCATCAAGAAACATGCGGCCCAGCAGCGTATCGAAGTCGCGGTCGTCGATGCCGCGCAGGCCAAACGGCAGCAGCGGAATATAGGTCATGCTGTCGCCTTCGGCCATAAAGTCGCCGCGCTCAAACTGCACCGCGGGCATACCGTCCAGGCCCCAATCCAGGCGGGCATGCTCGCCAAACTGAAAGCGCTCGGGCTCGTTTTCGTAGACCTTACCATCGCCATAGAGCATATAGCGTGCCATGAGGGGGCCGTTGCCCTGAGTGAGGTTCTGCGCAGGCCAGGGAGCCTTAAACAGCGGCAGCGTATCGGGCTGAGCCATCTTGGCGTCGAAATAGTTTCCATACATATAGGGCACCCGCCAAAAGATGAGCTCGGGAAAGAGCTCACGCCCATGGTCGAGCCACGAGTTGTCCTGTCCCACGCCACCGGCAACGCCCATCACGCGCACCTTCTGATAGACCCGCTGCTGCACGGCGGGCCACTCGGGCGTGGCACGATGACGCTCGGCAATACTCATGAGGGCACGAACGATCGTATTCATACCACCCCAGCTGAGCAGCCACAGCGTGCGGGGGTCGTCATCCATGATGGCATCGGCGATGACGCGCGACCCTTCAGTCTCCTCAGTCACGTCACCCTCAAAAGCAACGTTTCCCACAAACGTGCGCTCAATCATCTGAGCCGGCGTAGGAAACGGCGGCTCATCGGCGGCGATGGCATTGGCCTGTAGCTGCGGCCAAGCCTGGGCGTACTCATTGCTCCAAAGATTTTCGATCCAATGCTCGGGAAACGGCCGATACTCACGAAGCTCGCCGGCCAGCGGGTCGGGCTCATGCGGCACAACGGCCCACTCATAAGAGCGACGCCCCTTAGTCCGCCAATGCGGATTCACCTCGCCCAGCGTATGGACACCATCGCCAAGAAAGTGATATTGCGAAGCCGTGTACACCACAGCCTGCACATCGAGCACATTGAGATACAGAGCCAAATGAACCAGAGAGTTCATATCATCGACTTCCATATCGGTGGTGACAATCACCCGAGTCAAATTTTGGAACATAGGAACAACTCCAACCAAGATTTGTTTTCAGCCAGTTACGCGCAAGGCAAGACGGGACCCACGTCCCCATCGCCACCGACCCAGCGGCCCGCCGGAAGCGCTCGGCCAGGGCCAATGACAATGGAAACGCAGCGGGGACCGGGGTTTGGTTTTGCAAACATTCCGCAGGGGGCATGGGGCGGCGCAGCGCGAAGCGCAAAGCGCCGACCCATGCATGCCCGAGGACGTTTGCAAAACTAAACCCCGGCCCCGCGCTGGGACAGATTACCGTTCGACCCTGGCCGACCACTCCCAGCAGCCCACCGGCTCGCCGTCGATGAGTACGTTGCCCCCGTCGAAGTCTTGATAACACAGGTCGTTGAATTGGTGGATCCACACGCCGTGGTTGAACGTCTTCTTGGCCGAGCCGTCGGCCTCGCGATACACGCCGGTCAGGTCCTCGACATGGCTAAAGTACGTAAGGTGCACGTTGGCACCGGCATCACGCAGGCGCGCCGTGAGCGGCAGCACCGTCAGCTGCGGGCACACGAGCTCGTCGCCCTTGGAGTGCGTAAACCACAGCGGCGTCTTGGCGAGCGCGGCCACGTCCTCGTCCGTGGCGTTGTACCACGGGGCGCAGCAGGGAAGGCCCGCGGCGAAGAAATCGGGGTAGTCGGCGCACAGGCGCAGGGTCATAAAGCCGCCGTTGGAAAGACCGGCGACCACGATGCGGTCGGTGTCGATGCGGTCGGCATGCTCGGCGACAAACTCGTCGATAAGCGCCTTGAGCACGGAGGAGTAGATGCTCTGGTTGGAGCGACCGAGTTGTTCGACGCCGTTGTCCATCCAAAACGTGGGCGACTGCGGTACGAGCACCCAGGCAAAGCCGCCAAAGTAGCGCTGGATCTGCGCCTGGCTGATGGCCGTCACGCGGTTGCCGATATAGGCGCGCGTGGCGCCTTCGCCCTGCGTGGCGCCCTTGCCCTCGCCGGCGCCGTGCAGATACACCACGAGCGGTGCCTTTTGGGGCACGGCCGTGGCCTCGGGCGCAAAGGGGTTGAAGCATGCCGAGTCCTCGGCCTTAAAGCTGGGCTCAAAGAAGCCGTATTCGAGCGCGATACCGTCGACGGCGGTCTTTTGCGTGTCGTTGCTCCAGCCTTTGAGCGCAGGGCAGATATCGCCACGGCAGGTGTCGAAGACCAGGCCGCAGGTGGGATCGTCGCCGTCGTTGCCGGGAAGAGCCGCGAGCTGCGTGATGTGCAACTGGTCATCGAGCATGCGCGAGCCCATGACGCCGCCTTCGATCTTTTTGGTCAGGCGCTGCTCGGCGACCTCGAGCGCCACATGGGTGCCCACGGCGAGCTTACGTCCGTTCTCGTCGCACGGATATGCGGCGAGAATGTCGATGTAACCCACGGAGGGCGCGGCATGGTCGGCGCCGCGTTCCTTGCGCATCAGAACATCGCCCGAGCGCTCGTGACGCTCTACATATATATGGAAGGTGTTCGCGTCGATGTCGTTGGCGCGCACGGTGCAGGGCAGGTCGAGTACGACCTTGCTGATCCAGGGGCCAAAGTCGCCCAAGGTGGTGACGGTTGCGTAGGTACACAATTTGAGTTCCATGAGCTGCCTCCCTTGCGCCGCGAATGCCTGGCATCTGCGGCAATACAAACTAAACATGTTTAGTGTAATCTAGAATTGAAGAATAACCAGATGAACTCGGTAAACGGCAAAATTGAACACGTCGTGAACTACTAAACGTATGTTTACTAGCTTCTAGCAGGGATTCTGTTGATGAGTTAACAGATCAGTGAGGTGTTCATCAAAATAAAATCCCACGTAAATGGCTATATATCAATAGAAGGTCAAAGAGACCATCTCCCGCCATTCAAATACGTTCACCCCCGATTTCCTACCGTTCACCGGATTGTAGACGGCAAAATTGCCATAAATTCGGCGCTCCGTGTAAACTAAAGCCAGTAAACGTTCAGTAAACACATTGTTTACAAAAGCGTATCCAAGGGTCCGGCAACCGTAAGGGGTTATAGTCGCCGGGCCAAAGGCGTGCCTAAGCCCAAGGGGGCTGGCACACGAAGATATGGGGAGGGGTCCCATGGCAGTAGATAACAAGCAGATTGCCACCGATGTCCTCGAGCTCGTGGGCGGCGCGGAGAATGTTTCCGTTGCCACCAACTGCATGACGCGCCTGCGTCTGACGCTCAGGGATAACAGCAAGGCCGACGTGGAGAAGATCAAGAAGGTCAAGGGTGTTCTGGGTTGCCAGTTCGCCGGCAGCCAGCTCCAGGTCATCATCGGCCAGAACGTGCCCAAGGTGCTCGCCGAGTTCGTCGCCATCTCCGGCGTCAAGCAGGGCGAGGCCGTTAACGAGAACCTCGACGCGCCCAAGGAGAAGTTCGAGCTCAAGAACCTGCCGAACATCATCCTCGACTACCTGTCCGGCTCCATGACCCAGCTCATCCCGCTGCTCATGGCTGGCGGTCTGTTCCGCACCATCGCCGCGGTCCTCGGTCCCACCATGCTTGGTGTGCTCTCGGCCGACGACCCGACCTACACCTTCCTCTACACCACGCTGTACGAGGCAACGTTCACGTTTATCCCCATCTATCTGGGCTATGCTGCGGCTAAGAAGCTCGGCGCCAGCCCCGTGCTCGGCATGCTCCTCGGCGGCGCTCTCATGGCCCCGTCCGTGGTGACGGCCGCTACGCAGGAGGGTGGCGGAATCATCTCCGTCTACGGCATCCAGATCGCTGCCGCCAACTATCAGCAGTCCGTCCTGCCGATCATCCTTTCGGTGCCCGTCCTTTACTTCATCGAGAAGTTCTTCAAGAAGGTCATGCCCGACGTGCTTTCCACGGTCTTCACGCCGTTCTGCACCATGATCGTCACCATTCCTATCGCCTTCATCGTCCTTGCCCCGATCGGCAACGAGCTCGGCAACCTCATCGCCAACGCCCTCTTTGGTCTTGCTGACCTTGGCGGTATCGGTATCCTGATCGTCATGGCCATCCTCGGCGCCTTCTGGCAGCTCTTCGTGGTTTGCGGCATGCACATGCCCGTTATCCTGCTCGCTCAGGTTCAGATCATCGCCGCCGGCTACGATCCCTTCGTCTTCGTTTCCACCAACTGCGCTATGGCCGCTGTCTGGGGCTGCGCCTTCGGCGCCTTCCTCAAGATGAAGAACCCCGACGAGAAGGGTCTTGCCCTGGGTTACGTCATCTCCGCCATCGCCGGCGGCGTCACCGAGCCCGCGCTCTTCGGTATCCTCATGCGCTTCCGTCGCACTATGCTCGGCATGTTCATCGGCGGTGCCATCGGCGCTGTGTTCTCCGGCCTCATGGGGGTTACCTACTACCTCGCAGGCGGTGCCTCCAACTTCCTGGTCTTCACCAACTACCTGCAGGGTGGCCAGATGAACACCGTCTGGGCTATCGTCGGTATGGCAATCTCCTTTGTCATCGCCGCTGCCGTCGTCTTTGTCTCCGGCTTCTCCAAGGAGGAGCTCGCCGAGATGGAGGCCTAAGGCCAAGCCATTCGGTCGCATAAGACCTCACCTACACGACAGGGCCCCGTCAGGCGCAAGCCCGGCGGGGCCCTTCTTGCAAGGTAGACTGATTGGGGGCGCGTGGCGCCTACTCGCCGGGGCTTGCTAAGCGCCAGGGGCTTTCGCGCGGGGTTACCGCGAAAGAATCTGCCGGTTCGCAACTCCTTTATCAAACGAAAGGACATGCAGATGAGTTTGGGAAAACTGACTGTCAACAGTCGCCAGGACGGCTTTTTGTGCGAGGGCAAACCGTTCTTTTGGTTTGCCGATACGTGCTGGAGCGCATTTACGAGCATCGCCGAGGACGACTGGGACTACTATCTGACCCGCCGTGCCGAGCAGGGCATGAACGTGCTGCAGGTCAACACACTGCCGCAGTGGGATCGCTGCTGCCCCGATTTGGGCATTTGGCCCTATGCCAGCGAGGACGGCGTGCACTTTGATTGGTCCCGTCCCAACCAGGCGTACTGGGACCGCGCTGCTGCCATGTGTCGCGCTGCCGTCGAGCACGGCATTCGTCCGGCACTCGTGCTTATGTGGTGCAACTACGTGCCCGGTACCTGGGGCGCCAAGATTGCCGAGCATTGCGGTGCCGAGGTTATGCCGCGCGAGGAGGTCCGTGCCCACGTTGCCCGCGTCGTCGAGAACCTGGGTGAGTTCGACCCCGTTTACGTGGTGACAGGCGATACCGACTTTACCAGCGACGAGGCGATCGCCTATTACGAGGATGCCCTCGACGAAGTCGTCAATCGCGCGCCCGAGGCGTTGCGCACCATGCATATCAACCGCGGCAACCGCACCATCCCGGCACGGTACCTGGACCGCTTGGACTTCTACATGTTCCAGCCCGGCCACAACTACGAGGGCCAGCCCGAGGCTTGGCACTTGCCGCAGGACTTTATCGCCAACTATCCCAAAAAGCCGATGGTCAACTCTGAGCCTTGTTACGAGCAGATGGGTGCGTCGCGCAATGTGTACTGGCGCTTCACCGCGCAGGACTGCCGCGCGAGTGTGTGGTCGTCGATCCTTGCCGGCGCCAGCGCGGGTGTGACCTATGGCGCGCACGGTGTTTGGAACTGGCAGACTAGCAAGAGCCAGGGCTCGGTGTTGGGCGAGGGCTTCGATATGCCGTTCCGCTGGCAGGAGTGTCTGCAGTTTGCGGGCGTTTGGGACTTTGGCGCGATCGAGCATGTGCTTGCCGGCCTGGGTGCTACGGCTGGCGACGACGCACTTGCCGTGGTTCCGGCGCAGGAGCTCCTCGATGACGCGCGCGAGGCCATTCGTGTGGCGCGCGTTGGCGATCGCGTCGTCACGTACCTGCCGCGCACCACGGCGCTCAAGTTTAAGCTCGACGGCGCGCGTGGCTGGACGGCGACGGTTCTCGACATGGAAGACAAGCGCGTCGCCAAGCTGCCCGTTCGCGACAACGGTGACGGCACCGTGCGCGTGGCTCAGCATCCCTTTGAGCACGACGCCCTGGTGATCCTGACCCCTGGGCGCTAACGGCTCTTCTCCAACATTTACAACCCAGTCCCTTTCATAAGGCTGCGACGGAATGGTTCCTGCATGACGGCTTTAAGCTGTCAAGGGGAGCCATTCCGCCGCACTCATTGGGGACGTGCTTAAATGAGTGGTTTAACTTGAGGCGGGACTTTTTGACCGCCTGATGGGTCGAGCGTAACAACTCGTGCGTTACAGCAGCTCGCCGTGGCGGGCGATGTAGCGGCGCTTGGCCAGTTGGGTGAGCGCGATGTAGGCGGCGACAATGCCGATGAGCAGCGCGAAGAAGATTGGCGGCAGCGGCATGAGACCCAGCGCATCGGCGATGGGGCTTGCCGGTAGCCAGGTGACGAGCACCAGGCCCAGCACGGTGAGGAGGCACAGCGCGGGCGCGGCGTGGTCGCGCGGGCGTGGCAGGCGCGGGGAGCGCAGCATGTGGACCACGAGCGTCTGCGACCACATGGACTCGACAAACCAACCGCTCTGGAAGAGCGCCGTAAAGGCCGCCATGCCTGCGACGTCGCCTATAGCGGCAAGCTCTGCCCAGCTTGCGCCCACGGCGGCGGGGCACACCACAAAGAAGAGCGCGGCGAAAGTCACGATATCAAACAGTGAGCTCACGGGACCCAACTCGAGCATAAAGCCCTTAATGGACGCGGCATCCCAGGCGCGCGGACGGGCAGTCCAGGCGTCATCGACGGTGTCCCACGGCAGCGCGATGCACACGATCTCGTAGACCAGCGACAGCAGCACCAACTGCAGAGCGCTCATGGGCAAGAATGGCAAGAACAGGCTCGCGACGGTCACGGATAGCACGTTGCCAAAGTTGGAGCTCACCGTGGTCTTGAGGTACTTGAGCAGGTTGCCGTAGGTGCGGCGGCCTTCGATGATGCCGCGCTTGAGCACGCCCAGGTCTTTCTGGAGCAAGATGATGTCGGCGGATTCCTTGGCGATGTCGACGGCCGAATCGACCGAGATGCCGCAGTCGCTCGCACGCATGGCGGCGGCGTCGTTGATGCCGTCGCCCATAAAGCCCACGGTGTGGCCGAGCAGCTCGCGCATGACGCGCACCAGGCGCGCCTTCTGCAGCGGCGAGAGCTTGGCGAAGAGGTGGGTGTTCTCGGCGCGCTCGGCAAGCTCGGCATCGTCGAGCGCATCGATCTCGGAGCCCAGCAAGACGTTGCTCGCGTCGATGCCGATCTGCTCGCAGACGGTGGCGGCGACACGGTCGTTGTCGCCGGTCAGGACCTTAACGGCTACGCCCTTGGCCTCGAGGGTGGCGACGGCGCCCGCGGCACTTGCTTTGGGCGGATCGAGGAAGGCCAAAAAGCCCATCAACACCATGTCGCATTCGTCGGCAATGCCAAACTCGCCCACGCAGCGCGGATTGGTTTTCTGCGCCACGGCAATCACGCGCAGGCCCTCGGCGTTGAGCCCGGCGACCTGCTTGCGAATCTGGGCGAGCTTATCTTCGGTAAGCGGCTGGGCGGCGCCATCGACCTCGACAAAGGAGCAGATCTCGAGCATTTCCTCGGCAGCTCCCTTGGTAACCATCTGGGTTTTGCCTTGGGCGTCGGAGACAACTACGCTCAGGCGACGGCGCGAGAAATCGAAGGGAACCTCGTCGACCTTGGTATAGCGGTCGCGCAGGCTCTGGCCCAGCATGGAATCGGGTGCGACGGTCGAGGGCGTCACATCGGCGCGGTCGATAACGGCCAGGTCGATAAGGTTTTTGAGGCCGGTCTGGAAGAAGCTGTTCAAAAACGCATGGCGCAGCACGCGCGCATTCTCGTTGCCGTCGGTGTTGAGGTAGCGCTCGAGCACGATGCGGTCTTCGGTGAGGGTGCCGGTCTTGTCGCAGCACAGGACGTCCATCGCGCCGAGGTTTTGGATCGCCGGCAGCTCCTTGACGATAACCTGGCGGCGGGCGAGGTCCTTGGCGCCCTGCGACAGGCTCGTGGTCACGATGACGGGAAGCATCTGCGGCGTGATGCCCACGGCCACGCTCGTGGCGAACAACAGCGCATCGATGACGTTGCCCTTGGTGGCGGCGTTGATGGCAAAGACCGCCGGCGCCATAACGAGCATGAGGCGCACGAGCAGCATGGAGACGCTCGAGACGCCGCGGTCAAACGCGCTCTTCTCGCCGCGCCCGTTGAGCATCTTGGCGATGCCGCCCAGGTAGGTGTCCGAGCCGGTGGCAACGACAAGCGCCATGGCGGTGCCGTTTTGCACGGAGGTGCCGGTAAAGACGATGTTCTTGCAGGCAGAGAGTGGTAGCGCGGAGCCGTCGGCACCCTCGACGACGGTGATGGCAGCGGTCTTCTCGACGGCCTCGCTCTCGCCGGTGAGTGCGGACTCGATCACAAACAGGTCGCGCGCGGTGATGATACGGGCGTCGGCCGGCACCATATCGCCGGCAGAGAGGCGGATCACATCGCCGGGGACGAGCTCGTCGAAGGGGATCTCGAGGCGCTCGCCGTCGCGCAGAGCGCAGCAGGTGTTGGAGACCAGGTCCTTGAGGGCCTCGGCCGCATTGCCGCTGCGAGCCTCCTGGATAAACTTCATGCTGCCCGATACCAGCAGCATGATGCCGATGACGATGACCGTGGAGGGATCGCGCTGGGGCTCGGGTACGGCGAGCACGTCGATGTAGAGCGAGACCAGCGCGAGCGCGGCGAGGATGCCGGCGAAGGGATCGATGAACGCGTCGGCGATGCGGCGGGCGAGCGTCTTGGTCGGCGCCTCGATGGTGTTGGGGCCGGCGGCGTCCAGGCGCTCGGCGGCGTGCTCGGCAGTGAGTCCGTCGGCCGTGGCGTCAAGCAGCACGAGGGCGTCCTCGGCGCTATGGGTGGCGGCGAATATGGTGTTCTTGGACAGGCCGGTGTGAGCGGCGGGGCGCGCCGTGCGGCGGCGCTTGGAGATGACTTCGAGTACCGTGGCGGTTTTGAGCATCAGCATAGGGTCCTCCTTGTTAAAGGGAGTTAGCGTACGTGTCGTATGTGCTTTAAAAACCTAGATGTCGCTCACGTCATGCTCTCGAACCACCACAAAGGGGACAGGCACCTTTGTGGTGGTTTTGACGATCGATTCGTGGCGCTTATGCGTGTGCGGAATCCTCGCGGCGTGCCGAGGGCGACATGCAGGTTTTTCGACTATGGCTGCCTTCCATGGCACACCTCCTTAAAGCCGGGCGCGGCGCGCTTCGGGTGTCTCGCACCCGTTTTAATCCGCCCGTATTCTTGATGAGGGGGTTTGCCGTGTCAACCTCATTGTTCGGAAAACCATTGTCCCTGACAAAGCCTTTACAGAATGACGTGGCCTCAAAGCGCGCCCACATCGACGCCTCGCCTGCGCTAAACTGAAGAGCACGTACGCGATTACGAGAGGAGCCCGCATGGAGGCTTACAAGCAAGAGTTCATCAAGTTTATGGTCGAGTCCGACGTTCTTAAGTTCGGCAGCTTTACGCTCAAGAGCGGCCGTCAGTCCCCGTTCTTTATGAACGCCGGCGCTTACGTGACGGGCTACCAGCTCAAGAAGCTGGGCGAGTATTACGCCCAGGCTATCCACGATAACTTTGGCGACGACTTTGATGTCCTGTTTGGGCCGGCCTACAAGGGTATTCCGCTGGCCGTCGTGACCGCGATTGCCTACCACGAGCTGTACGGCAAGGAGGTCAAGTACTGCTGCGACCGCAAGGAGGCCAAGGACCACGGCGCCGACAAGGGCAACCTGCTGGGCTACGAGCCCCAGGACGGCGACCGCGTGGTCATGGTCGAGGACGTCACCACCAGCGGTAAGTCCATCGACGAGACCTATCCCAAGGTCAAGGCGGCTGCCGATGTCGAGATCAAGGGCCTCATCGTGTCCCTCAACCGCATGGAAGTCGGCAAGGGCGGCGTGACCACCGCGCAGAAGGAGATCGAGGCCAAGTACGGTTTCCCCGTCGCGAGCATCGTCTCCATGGCCGAGGTCGTCGAGACCCTCTACAACCACGAGATCGACGGCAAAGTTGTCATCGACGACGAGCTCAAGGCCGCCATCGACGCCTACTACGAGCAGTACGGCGTCAAGTAGGTTCCGCCGTTCTACCGAACGGCGGACCGGCCGACGCTGCGCGCCGCCCAGGACGACAATTTGTCATTCAAAAGGCAAGGCATGA
>CABUDZ010000057.1 GCA_902490445.1 uncultured Collinsella sp. | reverse complement strand
TTTCATTAGTTTGTGAATTGCAGTGCAAGTACGCACCATTCCTGCGAAAATACGCTCGATTACATAGCAGAGGGTCATTACGCCCGAAACAATCTGGAAACGGAAAGGCGCATTTATGCAGACTTATGAATCAGACGCCAACATCTGCAACATTAAACTCATCGCCGTCGACATGGACAAGACGCTGCTCACCGACGAGCGCGTGTTGCCGCAGGGTCTTGATGAGCGTCTGGACAAGCTCGCCGACGCCGGCATCGTATTCTGCCCCGCCAGCGGACGTCCCGCTCCCAAGCTCGAGGAGATGTTCGAGGGCATCAAGAACCGCCTTGCTTTTTGTCCCGACAACGGAGCCTGCGTCATCTATCGCGGCAGCTATATCTATAAGAGCAACATCGATGTGGCGCTGTATCAGCAGGTGCTCGCTCGTGCCTCGGAGGACCCGCGCGCCGTTCCCGTCCTGTGCTGCTACGACGAGTTCTATGTTCTCGCCCGCGACCATCAATACCACGACGAGATCAGCGTCTACTACAACACAATCAACTACGTCGACACCTTTGAGGGCATTGATATCGAGTCCAATAAGATCTCGATCTTCTTCCCTGCCTACGATGCCGAGCCCGCGTTCCGCGAGACCTATAGCCCCGCGTTCTCGGATCAGCTCTATGTCACCAATGCCGGCCGCGAGTGGATCGACTTTATGAACCTGGGTGTCGACAAGGGCGCCGGCGTCGCGCATCTGTGCGAGCAGTTGGGCATTGATATCGCCGATGCCGCCGCCGTGGGCGATACCTACAACGACATCCCCATGCTGGAGCGCGTCGGACACAGCTTTATCGTGGACAATGCCGAGGAGCACATGAACGCGCATGCCAAGTGGCGTATTCCGAGCAACAACGACGGGGGCGTACTGACGCTCATCGACGCCATCTTGGCGGCTCGTTAACGCAGATCGTCGGACCTGGCCGGGCGAGGCGGGTTAGTTTTTCGTTCGGTCAGGTCCTGGGCTCGCTCGGAAAGCACATTAAGTGCTTTCCGGCTCGTGCGGAATCTACGAAAAACTTACCCGCCTCGCCCGGCCAGGTCCTGCGGTGACTTGCTTGCCGCCTGGATGGCGTCTTGGCGCCTAGATACTTTGGCTGAATTTAATTGAACGAAGGACGCTCCTTGTTGATGAGGGGCGTCCTTCTGTTTTTGGTTACTTTGGAACTGTGGGCGCTTCCCTATTTCGCGTCGGCCCAGGTTATGCCGGTGCTGGCTTCGGCGATGAGGGGTACGCGTAGGTCTACTACGTGCTCCATGACGTCGCGGACCATGGCGGTGAGGCGCTCGACTTCGTTGACGGGGCACTCAAAGTCCAGTTCGTCGTGTACCTGCAAGATCATGTGGGCGGCAAAGCCTTCTTCTTCCAGGCGGCGGCTTACGCGGGCCATCGCGATCTTGATGATGTCGGCCGCGGTGCCCTGCATGGGATGGTTCATGGCCGTGCGCTCACCAAAGCCGCGGAGCTGTGGGTTTTTGGCCTTGAGCTCCGGAATATGGCGTCTGCGGCCATACATGGTCTCGGCATAGCCCGTCTGCTTGGCACGTGCCACCACGTTGTCGAGGAACGTGCGCACGCCCGGGTAGGCTTCGTAGTAGCGATCGATCATGTCGCGCGCCTCGGCCATCGAGATGTGCAGCGACTGCGACAGGCCATAGGCCTGCTGGCCGTACACAATGCCAAAGTTCACGGCCTTGGCGCGGCTGCGCAGGTCGGGCGTCACCTCGGACACCGGCACGCCAAATACGCGCGCGGCCGTCTCGGCATGGAAGTCCTCGCCCTCGTTAAAGGCACGTACCAGATGTTCATCACCCGAAAGATGCGCGAGCAGGCGCAGCTCGATCTGCGAGTAGTCCACCGCCAAAAAGACGCTGCCCTCGCCCGCCGAGAACGCCGTCTTGACGGTACGCCCCAGCTCCGAGCGCGTCGGGATGTTCTGCAGGTTGGGATCGCTCGAGGACAGACGCCCCGTTGCGGTGATGGTCTGGTTGTACGTGGTGTGCACGCGACCGTCACCACGGCGCAGCGGGCCCAGCGTGTCCAGATAGGTCGACTTAATCTTGGACTTCTCGCGCCAGTCCAAAATCAGGCGCACGATCTCGTGGTCGCGGGCAAGGTCGCTCAACACCTTGGCGTTGGTCGAATAGTAGCCGCGCTTGGTCTTTTTGAGGCCCTTGGTCGGAAGCCCCATAACATCAAACAGCACGTGCGAGAGCTGCATGGGGCTGCCGATGTTAAAGGTCTCGTCGCCGGCCAGGTCGCGAATGCTGCGCTCGACCTCGGCAATCTGGGTCGCCAGGCCCTCGGACAGACTGTGCAGGCGGTCGGGGTCCACAAGCATGCCCGCGCGCTCCATCTTGGCAAGCACCGGCACGAGCGGCATCTCGATGCCATCGAACACGTTGGCGGCATTCTCACGGGCCATGAACTCGCGCAACGGCGCCACGAGCGCCAGCGTCAGGGCCGCAGTACGGGCGGCAGGCGCCGGAGCGTCCTCGCCGGCACCCTCCGCGCCGCGCGCCGCAGGCAGCGCCATCTGCAGATACGTATCGGCAAGATATGCCTCATCGAACTCGGAGCGATCGGAATCCAGCAGATAGGCAGCGACCACGGTATCGAAGATACGCGTGGAATCAGCGGACAGCGGGTCCATGAGCTCGGGCTCAGAAGAGTCGACGGGCGAAAGCTCATGCAACAGCGTCTTCATATCCGGGCTCGCCACGTGGCCCTCCATAAACAGGCGCGCAAGCACACCGGCGATCACGCCGTGGGCGAAGTTGAAGCCATCACCCACGGCAGTGGTGCCGCCGTCGCTCTCCTCAAGCGCAAGCAGCCCCTTGGACGTCGCCAGCCACAGCGTGCGTGTCAGGCCAAAAAGCGCGCCCTCCTCCTTGTCGTCGTCCACCACCGCGGCAATCCACTCGCCTGCCTCGATCGCACGAGCGATTTCGTCGGCAGCGGCAGCGAGCGCCTCGGCATCGCCGGCAGCAGCGCGCATAACGGGGGGAATCTCAAACGTGCTGGCAGCGGCCGCAGCCCCACCCTCGCCACCGATTAGCGACAAGAAACGGTTCTGCATGGCCGTAATGCCGAGTGTGCCCAGCGCCGCGGAGACTTCGTCGGCAGAAAACGCCGGGAAGGATGTCGCGTCAAAGTCAAGCTCGACAGGCGCATCGGTGCGAATGGTTGCGACCTTGCGGCTCAACAGGGCATCGTCGATATGCGCACGCAGGTTTTCTCCCATCTTGCCCTTGACCTCGTCAGCATGCGCGATGACCTCGTCCAAGCTGCCGTACTGTGCGATGAGCGCGCTCGCCTTTTTGGGGCCGATGCCCGGTACGCCGGGAATGTTGTCCGACGTATCGCCCTTCAGGCCGTAAAAATCGGGCACGAGCGCCGGCGTAATGCCGTGATACAGGTCATCCACGCTCTCGGGTGTCATGATCGCCACGTCGGACAGGCCCTTGCGAGTCGAGACCACGTTGACGTGCTCGGTCACGAGCTGATACATGTCGCGGTCGCCGGTCACCAGCAGCATGTCGCAGCCGGCCTCCTCACCCAGGCGAGCCATGGTACCCAGGATATCGTCGCCTTCCCAGCCCTCGGACTGCAGAATCGGCACGTTGAGCGCGGCGAGCAGCTCCTTAATCATGGGAAACTGTGCGTGCAGATCGGGGTCCATGGGCGGACGCTGAGCCTTGTACTGCGGCAGCATCTCCATGCGCACACGCGGCTTGCCCTTGTCAAACGCCACAACAACGCCGTCGGGATTAAAGGCGTCAATCATCTTGAGGAACATATTCAAAAAGCCAAAGATTGCGTTGGTGGGACGACCGTCCGGCGCGTTCATGGTCGGCGGCACGGCGTGGAAGGCGCGGTGCATGAGCGAGTTGCCGTCGATAACGGCAAAGGTGCGGCGCTTGTCAGACATATTGAATACCTCGCTTTGGGCTGGGCACGGTTTGCTCACACCAGTTTACACGCTCCCCGCCCTGCGGCCACCACACAACAGGCTTCCCTGCCGCCGCGGGCCCGCGCGTGATACGATGGCTCACGGTACATCAACCAGCACGATCGATCCGAAAGGAGCCTGCGTCATGGAGCGTCCCTGCGCATGGAAAAAGTACACGCCACAGCAAATCGAGGAGCTCGAGGAGCTTTGCCGCGGCTATAAGCAATTTTTGAGCGAGAACAAGACCGAGCGCCTGTGCGTCAAGACCGGCATCAAGATGGCCGAGGAGGCGGGCTACGTCAATCTGGAGACCGTGATCGCCGAGGGCCGCGCGCTCAAGGCTGGCGACAAGGTGTACGCCGCCAATCACGGCAAGGACCTCATGCTCGTCAACCTGGGCACCGCCCCGCTCGAGCAGGGCTTTAACATCCTGGGCGCCCACGTGGACTCGCCGCGCCTGGACCTCAAGCAGAATCCCGCCTTTGAGGCTGGCGACATGGCCTACCTCGACACGCACTACTACGGCGGCGTCAAGAGCTACCACTGGGTAGCCTCCCCGCTCGCGCTTGTGGGCGTCATCTGCAAAAAGGACGGCACCACCGTCGACATCAACATCGGTGACAAGGCCGACGACCCGGTCTTTACCATCTCCGACCTGCTGATCCACCTCTCGAGCGAGCAGATGTCCAAGCCCGCCAAGGACGCCGTCGACGCCGAGATCCTCGACGTGATCGTGGGCGGCCGCCCCGTCAAGTTCGATGAGGACGACAAGGACGCCCCCAAGGAGCCCGTCAAGCAGATGTTCCTGGACATCCTCAAGGAGCAGTACGACGTCGAGGAGGAGGACTTCCTCTCCGCCGAGATCGAAGTCGTGCCCGCCGGTCCCGCCCGCGACATGGGCCTCGACCGCTCCATGATTTTGGGCTATGGCCACGATGACCGCGTCTGCGCTTACCCCTCCATGCTTGCCCAGATCGACGTCGCCAACGTTGAGCGCACGAGCATCACGCTCATCGTCGACAAGGAGGAGATCGGCTCCGTGGGTGCCACCGGTATGACGAGCCGCTTCTTCGAGAACACCGTCGCCGAGATCATGACGCTCGCCGGCGAGGACAGCCCGCTTGCCCTTCGCCGCGCGCTCGCCCACAGCCGCATGCTTTCCTCCGACGTGTCCGCCGGCTTCGACCCAGGCTATGCCGGCAAGTTCGAGACCAAAAACGCAGCCTTTATGGGTCGCGGCCTGTGCTTCAACAAGTACACGGGCAGCCGCGGCAAGGGCGGCTCCAACGACGCCGACGCCGAGTATGTGGCCCTCGTCCGCGACATCATGGACGAGGCAGGCGTGGACTTCCAGACCTGCGAGCTCGGCCGCGTCAACGCGGGCGGCGGCGGCACCATCGCCTACATCATGGCCAAGTACGGCATGAACGTCATCGACTCCGGCGTTGCCGTCCTGTCCATGCACGCCCTGTGGGAGGTCGCTAACAAGGCCGACATCTACGAGGCCTATCGCGGCTACAAGGCCTTCCTCGAGCGCGCCTAACCAACCCTTCATCAGTTGCGGTGAAATACGGACTAAACTGGCCCATAAACGGCCAAAACAGACCGTATTCCACCGCAACTTTTTTGGCAGAGGAGAGTCCATGCTGCAGGTCATCATTTCGCCCGCCAAGCAGATGCGCGCGGCCCAAGATGCTTTTGAAGTCCTGGGCATTCCACCCTTTGCGCGCGAGACGGCTCGCCTCCACCGCGCACTGCTAGATATCGAGCGGAATGAAGGCAGCGACAGCCTGCAGGCGCTATGGAACGTGAGTGACAAACTGCTGGGGCCTTGCCTCAACACCCTGCATGAGTTCGGGCCCATCCTGAAAAACGGCGATCTCGACAATCCCGCACTCGCCTGTCACCTCTCCCCTGCCGTCATGTCCTACCACGGCATTCAATACCAGAGCATGGCGCCCGAGGTGATGGATTCCGCGCAGCTCGCATGGCTGCAAAGCCACCTGTGGATCCTCTCTGGCCTCTACGGGTGCGTTCGCCCCTTTCATGCCGTCGAACCATATCGGCTGGAGATGGGCGCGAAGCTCGCCGTTGACGATGCCCGAGACCTCTATGCGTTTTGGAGCGACAAGCTCGCGCGGGCTATCGCCCCGGCAGGCTCAAACACCACGATCGTCAACCTCGCCAGCGTAGAGTACGCCAAAGCCGTTCTGCCCCATCTCGCGGGCGACGCCACGGTCGTCACGTGCCTCTTTGGCGAAGGCATCCGCAACGGCAAGCCCATCCAGCGCTCGACCGCCAGCAAAAAGGCACGTGGTTCCATGGTGCGCTGGATGGCAGAAAACAAGCTCGAGGATGTAAGCGGGCTCACCGCGTTTGACGTTGGTTATCGTCACTTTCCCGAGCTTTCAAATAAGAACACTTTGGTCTTCCTGAACGAACAGACCTTGTAGGACCACCGCTACTTTTGAGTGTGCTGACTAGGCACGGCGTCTATCCCGCCAAGCCGTCGGCTTTGGCGATCTCGCTCGTAGAGCCATCTTGGTAGGTAACCTTAACGTGCTCTACCTCGGTCACCTTGGCACCCGCCGGGGGCTCCAGGCGCCATTCCGTCAGCGCGATATCCATGGTCGTGGGCACATCTCTTTGATCTTTGAGCTTCACCGTGAGCGTTTTGAGCGCCGCGTCAAACGTCACGCGTTCGATTTCTTCACCTGGAATGGACCCACCACTCAGCTGCAACTGCACAAACTCATCGCGCGGGTACCAATAATCGCCCGGAACGGCGAGCGTGTTGGCATTACCGCCAGTACTCCTCACCGTCATAATCGGTAGGCTATCATCAGCCTCGAACTCCCAGGCAGCGCCGCCGCGACCGCCAAACGTCCAAATACAAAAGGCAATCACCAGCACGGCAAGCACCGCAAAACCAATCGCGACAAGGCCATGGTGTGCACGGCTTTCCTCGGCCGATACATCCCATTGCGTCTCTCGATATAGATGCTTGTCTTCCATGTTCGCCTCCTCACAGGCACGCTCGTTAGGCCAATCGTACCCATTCGAGCTATACTTGAGCCCATTACATAAACGGGGAGCTTGCGGGACAAGACGGCAGGCTGAGATTGGGCGCGCCCGCCCTGACCCGCAAACCTGATATGGGTAATGCCAACGAAGGGAGCCGTGCCAATGAGCACACAGACCGAGCCCAAGCTCGTCACGCAAATCGACTTCGCCCGCGCTGGGCAGATCACACCTCAGATGAAAGAGGTCGCCGAGCGCGAACATCGCGACCCCGAGTACATCCGCGAGCGCGTGGCAGACGGCCGCATCGCCATTCCCGCCAACATCGTGCATATCAAAAAGGGGATGCGCGCCTTTGGTGTCGGCGAGGGCCTGTCCACCAAGGTCAACGTGAACTTGGGCATCTCGGGCGACAAGGCCGATGCCGCCGAGGAATGGAAGAAGGTCAAGATTGCCGAGGACTTTGGCGCCGACGCCATCATGGACCTCTCCAACTCGGGCAAGACGCGCCAGTTCCGCCAGCAGCTCATCGACGAGACGCCGCTTATGGTAGGCACCGTCCCCATGTACGACGCCATCGGCTACATGGAAAAGCCGCTGGTCAAGCTCACCAAGGACGACCTGCTCGAGGTCGTTCGCGCGCACGCCGAGGACGGCGTGGACTTCATGACCATCCACTGCGGCATCAACAAGTCGGTCATCAAGACCTTTAAGGAGACCGGCCGCCTCATGAACATCGTCAGCCGCGGCGGCTCGCTGCTGTTTGGCTGGATGGAGGTCACCGGCAATGAGAACCCCTTCTACGAGTTCTACGACGAGGTGCTCGAGATCTGCCACGAGTACGACGTGACGATTTCGCTTGGCGACTCCTGCCGCCCGGGCTGCCTCTACGACTCCAACGACGCAACCGAGACCGCCGAGATGATCGAGCTGGGCAAGCTGTGCAAGCGCGCCTGGGCCGCCGGCGTCCAGGTCATGGTCGAGGGCCCGGGTCACATGGCGCTCGACGAGATCGCCGCCAACATGAAACTGCAGAAGCGCCTGTGCCACAACGCCCCGTTCTATGTGCTCGGGCCGCTGGTGACCGATATCGGCGTGGGTTACGACCACATCACCGCCGCCATCGGTGGCGCCATCTCCGCCAGCTCCGGCGCCGACTTCCTGTGCTACGTGACGCCGGCCGAGCACCTGTGCCTGCCCAACGCCCAGGACGTGCTCGATGGCCTCATGGCCACCAAGATCGCCGCACACGCCGCCGACATCGCCAAAAAGGTGCCCCACGCCCGCGACATGGACGACAAGATGGGCCAGGCACGCCGCAAGCTCGACTGGGAAGAGATGTGGAAGTGCGCGCTCGACCCGGTCACCGGCAAGAAGCGCTACGAGGAATCCCCCGCCGCCACTGAGGGAACCTGCACCATGTGCGGCAAGATGTGCGCCGTCCGTACTGTCAACAAGGTGTTCGAGGGCACGACAATCGACCTCGGCATGGAGGACTAACTCGTCGCCACGATTGCTTTTGGAAGCACCGCGACGTCAACCGTTGTTGACGTGTGAACATTTTCTTGCATTTGCGTAAAGATTGCACCGCCCGCCCGGGATCGGCATACAGCCGGCCCGGGCATCTTTATAATGCAGGCAGAAGAGCCATTTGAATCCGACCGAGCAAGGGAGCGAACATGGATCGCAGCAAGGTACCTGCCGTCCTGTCCATCGCAGGATCCGATTCCAGCGGTGGCGCCGGCATTCAGGCCGACATCAAGACCATCACGGCGCACCGCCTGTATGCCGAGACGGCCATCACCGCCATCACAGCGCAAAACACCCTGGGCGTCACCGCCGTGCAGGAAATCTCGCCAGATATCGTAGCCGCGCAAATTGACGCCGTTTTTGACGATATCCGCCCGAGCGCCGTTAAGATCGGCATGGTTTCTTCTGTCGAGATTATCGAGGTTATCGCCGACCGCCTGAGCGCCTGGGACGCACAAAATATCGTCGTCGACCCCGTTATGGTCGCCACCTCGGGCGCACGGCTGATTACCGAAGATGCCGCCGAGGCGCTCACCCGCCGCCTGTTCCCACTAGCAACCGTCATCACGCCCAATATTCCCGAGGCCATGGCCCTGCTTGACTACGAGGTCGACTCCGAGCGCACACAGCAAAATGCCGCCATGCTTCTCACCCGCCGCTTTGGATGCGCGTCCCTCGTTAAGGGCGGGCATTTTGTCAATGAAGCCAACGATGTGCTAGCCGAGCCCGCACCGCTCGATGACGAGGGCAACCACCTGGGCGATCCGCTCACCACGTGGTTCCGCCACAAGCGCATCGAGACCGGCAACACGCATGGCACCGGCTGCACGCTCTCGTCCGCCATCGCCTGCGCGCTGGCACAGGGCATGGATCTTGCCGACGCCGTCAACGCCGGCAAGGCCTACCTAACCGGCGCTCTCGCCGCCGGCTTTGACATGGGCAAAGGTTCCGGCCCCGTCAACCACATGTGGCAGTACTAAATAGCCAGCAACCTGCCAAAAAGAGACAGGCTACCTTGCACCAAAAACCGTCGCAACATTCGATGAAAATCGCGCAAACGCGAAAAATCATCGAATGTTGCGACGGTTTGATTTTAGATAGCGGTCGAGCAAAGGACCGGGGCGCCTATTCGTCGGCGAGCTGGATGCCGAGCAGGCCCGAGAGTGCCAACGCCTGCTCGGCATTAACCGTCAGGCCACGCAGCTCATGGTAGTCGCCCGAAACAACGGGCGCTGCAAATGTACAGCGCGACACATCAACGCCGGAAAGCGACGTCTTGAACACATCAACACGCGTCAGGTCACAGCCATCCAGGCGTATCTGACCCAGCTTGGCACCCTGAAACGCAGCCTCTCTCAGACGTGTATCGCATGCTGTCATAGGGCCAATGCGTCCCTCCGAAAGGTTCGCGTAGCTCAGATCGCATGATGCAAACGAAACGTTCGACAGGCGCGCCTTGAGCAAGTTGAGTCCCGGTGCCGAGCAATCGACGAAGTCGCAGCGATTGAGCCAACAGCCTTCCATGTTGCAGCGGATAAAGCGGCAACCGCGAAACACCACGTCGCGAAACGTCGAGCCGCTCCAGTCAACACCATCGAACTCGCAAGACCGGAACACGACGCCATCGAAGGTCGCGCCGTTCGCAACGTCATAGGCAAGATCCAAATCTTCGAAAGCGGTATTGGAGACGAGCTCATCGCCCTCGGCAAAGAGGTCGATGAGCTCGTCCATGCCCATATGGGAGCCAAGCCGTTCGTTTACCCGGGCAAAGCCACCACAAAGGCGTCTGTCCCCTTTGTGGTGGCTTGAGGCTGCGCTACTCACCGAGCATCTCTTGGAGCTTGGCTGCCACGGCATGCCCCAGGCTCTCGTGGCTTTCGGGCATCATATGCAGGTAGTCGATATCGCCCGGCTCGGCAAACTCGGCGGCATCCAAAAAGTCGCAGCCAAACTGCTCGGCCACGTGCGCATAGTACTCGCCAAAATGCTCAGATGCCTCAACAGAATGCTCGTCAAAGTCGGTCATATACACATCGGCGATCTGTGGCTTAATCTTGATAGGCGCCATCAGCAGAATGCGTGGACAAGGCGCAGCGTCGGTCCACGGAAACGCGCGGACGGCGCGAATCAGCGCCATGGCGCCACGGGTGATATCGGAAGCCGTCACGTTAAAGACCGTCTTACAGTCGTTGGTGCCCAGCATGATCACAATGGCGTCCAGCGGCTTATGGGCCTCGAGCAGCATCGGAAGCGCGCGAATGCCGTTGAGATTCGTGTCCAGATGGCACATGTCGTCGCGCACCGTCGTGCGGCCGTTGAGCCCCTCCTCAATCACATGCCAGCCCTCGCCCAGGTCACGCTGCGCCACGCCGCACCAGCGCACATCCTGCGCATAGCGTACCGCGGTGCCATCGCGCATACCAGCCGGATCGTAGCCATAGGTGTTGCTGTCGCCAAAGCACAGAACGTTTTTCATCGTAAGCCCTTCCTTTAGTAAAAAGCCGACGGGAGCAGCCCTCCCGCCGGCTCGGCTCATCCGTCGGCACGTACCGTTTACAGGTACTTGCGCCAGTCGTCGTCATCCTCATCGTCCTCGGCGGCGGCCTGAGCCTGCTCGGCAGCACGGGCGGCAGCAGCGCGGGCGGCAACCTGGGCATAGGACTCCTCGTTGCGCTCGGGGAAGTTTGCCAACACGTGCTCGAACTTGGCGAAGTCCTCATCCCAGCGCGTAGAAGGCACGGCAAAGAACACCTGCTTGACCTTAAAGTCGCCCGACGCGAGCTCCTTTCGGAAGAGCTCGGCTACGGCCTCGGCATCAAAGCCGTTATTGTCGCAGCCCCAAGCACCCAGCACGAGCTTCTCGCGGCCCAGCTCATCGCAGATGGCAAGGACAAAGCGGATACGGTCGCGCAGCGCGTCCAGCAGCGCATCGTCGCTCACGCGGTACTCCTGGCGTGCGCGCTTGGCATTGGGCGCGGCGGCCACGATCACATCGGCATACGCATGCACGTGGTTGCGGTCAAAACGCACCGCAGGCACTACCAGCGCACGGTTGCGGTAGAGCTCGCAGTTGATGTTGCGGCGACGGTTCTCGCCATACCACTTGCGCTGCTTGTCGAGCACGTTGTACAGATACGAATCGGCGCAGAGCGTAGCCTCCTGGCCCAGATAGCCCTGGATGTAGCCGCCACCCGGGTTGGTGAACGAGGCAAAGGCAAGCACGGCCATATCGCAGAACTGCGCATAGCCGCGACCGTTATCGAGGATTGCCTGCGTGGCGGAGGCATCAAGCACAGTGACCTCGGGCAGGACCGGAGCGGGCTCCTCAGCAGGCGCGGACTCAGCTTCGGCGATTTCCTCGGCAGGCTCCTCGACGGGCTCGGGCGCCGCCTCGGTCTCGGCAGTCTCCGCGTTCTCGACGTCCTCGGCGACCTGCTCTTCGGCGGCCACAGCACTCTGAACCTTGGCCTTCATCGCCGCGACAAAGCCGGCAGGCATACCGTCAAACTCGCGAACACCGGCGAGCGAACGCTCGATATCCTTGGCGCACGCTTCGGACACAGTTGCCACGTGACGCTCGGCGGCCTTGGCACGGGCCTCGCGCTTGGGATTGGGCTGACCCGCTCGGTTGGACCTGCGGTTACGGTTCCTGTTGTCGACATCTGCCATGAGTGGTCACCTTTCCTGTCGCTGCCGCTTTCGGTTTTTCCCATCCATGATACCCCGCCGCGCACAAAAAAGACGGCCCCGAAGGACCGCCTTTCGCATCGTTTTACCGTGTCCGGCAGGAAGCATCGCAATGCCGCGCTTTAATCGCGACGGCCGAGGATGTTCAGAATGCGCAGGAACACGTTGATAATGTCCACGAACAGGTTGGATGCCATGAGCACGGCGTTGGGCAGCGTGGGCGGCACCGTCGTTGCCACATAGGTGTCGTAGCCGATGAAGCCGGCGAACACCACGATCACGATCAGGTCGGTGATGGACTGCGAAACGCCCATGAACATCAGCACGATCTCAACCAGAATAGTGGCGAGCAGAATGCCAAAACCGATGCCATATACGCGCTGGAAAAACTTGGGGAACGTCACGCCCAAGGCGCCAAAGACAAAGGTGATGGCGGCCGTGGCGATAAAGGCAGTGTTGATGGTGGGCAGGTCGTAGTTGGCAAGGCCAAACGACGCGGTCAGGCCAAAGGTACTCGCAAAGATTACGTAGCCCACAAGGGACAGGCCCACGGACTGCTTGCTGGCGGCAGCTGACATCATGACGATGCCGACAATGGTCAGGATAAACGAGCCAAAAACCAGCGGCAGGGCGGCCCCGCTCATCATCATGCGCGCAAACGACATGGTGCTCGTAAAGTAGGCGCCGGCGCCCATGGCGCAAAAGCCCAAGAAGATCAGGGCAGACATGGCGAGATTGTACGCGCGCGGCGACATCTCCTTGGCGCGGCTTGCGCCGGTCTCGACGGGGCCGTTCTGATAGCCCTGGATATCGTTCATAGCTTCGTCCTTTCAAAAAGCGCCGCGAATGACGGCGCAGCAGATGACAAGATTCCTACCATTGTACCCGAACGCCGTGCGTCCCTACCTACGGCGCTCGCCCTCGAGCGTGCGGTCAAACGCCCAGACCCACCAACGCATCACGTGGGCCTGCGAGCCGTCCGGCCGTTTTCGCGCCTGGTCCTCCAGATACAACTCGGTCGCATGCCCGCCAAAACGAACTTTATACGTTGCCGTACGAACACCGTGGACCGTTAAGCCAAAGCCCGTGGACGAGACAATCTCGTCAATCGTAAAGCAGCGACCGTCGACCCAGCAGACGGTGACCGGCACGACTTGTCCGCCCGCGAGGATGCGGGCCACGACGTCCACATACTGCTTGTGCACGCGCCGAGTTTTGCCATCTGTCTGTCGATATTCCATGCTCCTATTATCGAACGCATGTTTGTATATTGTAAAGCGAACAGGCTGTGGTTTTGGCGTGTCGGACCGCATGTGCACGTCCGCAC
>CABUDZ010000056.1 GCA_902490445.1 uncultured Collinsella sp. | reverse complement strand
CAAGACTACAATCAGCGAGCGTTACCAATCCGCCCCCCAACGGCAACCGACCAAAAAGGGACAGGTTTATTTTGGCAGGTCAAACGCTTTACCAACCAAAAATAACCTATCCCTTTATGGTAAATATTAGGCCGCGGCGCACACACTGCCGAGCAGCTCGCGCAAGGGCGAGCCGATACCCTCCAGCAGTTCGGGAGCGATGATGGCGAAAACGGGAACCTCGCCGGCACCCACAACGGCGGGCACTTTTCCCTCGGAGACGATGCATCCGTAGGGAACAAAGCCGTCCTCGCCGGCATCGAGCACGGCCATGCGACGAGCGAGTTCGCGCGCAAAGCCCGCCGTATCGGCATCGCCGATCGCCAGGACAAAGTCCACGCCTTCGTCGGTCGCCAGGGCCACGGCTTCGTCGATCAGCTCGTCTCCCCCGTCGCCCTCGACCGAGCCGCAGCGAAATAGCGCGCGCTCGAGCAGAGCTCGATCAAGCGAGCCGAGCGCCGCCGAGACAAGCTCATCGCGTGTATGCTTGTCACCGCCCAGCACCACCAGCGCCTTGGTGCCGCCATAGTGGGCAACCAATCGCCCGCACCAGCGAGCCACGTCCCCATCCGCAACCAAGCGCGTCGGCATACCAAACCCATAGTTAACCATTATCCCCACAACCCTTCCGTGCTTTATGGTGGCATCAATCGTTAGTCTCATGCTACGAAGCAAGCTTTTCCGAGCTGTTTCGCGCTCTTTAGGGCTGCGTTAAAAACCCGATGCAGCCGCACGACCATACCTGCCAAATAGGGACAGATTTTGACGGCGTCCGGTCGAGCAGGTATTATCGAACAGGTATTCGATAAGAACATGTGTTTGATGGGAGGGCTCGGATGGCGCACGAGCAGCACACTTACATCTGCATCGACCTCAAAACGTTTTATGCCAGCGTCGAGTGCGTCGATCGTGGGCTCGATCCGCTCACCACCAACCTGGTCGTTGCCGACGAATCGCGCGGGCGCACGACTATCTGCCTCGCCATCACGCAGTCCATGAAGGACCTCGGGATACACAATCGCTGCCGTCTGTTCGAGATTCCCGACGGCATCGACTACATTAAGGCCGTACCGCGCATGCAGCACTACATGGAGGTGTCGGCGCAGATCTATGGTATCTACCTGGACTACGTCAGTCCGCAAGACGTTCACGTCTACTCAATTGACGAGTGCTTTATCGACGTGACACCCTATCTGGACCTCTATCACACCGATGCGGAAGGCTTCGCCTGCATGTTGCGCGACGAAGTCCTCGCGCGTACCGGCGTCACGGCGACGGTCGGTATCGGCCCCAACCTATTCCAGGCCAAGGTAGCGCTCGACATTACCGCCAAGCACGCACCCAGCCGCATCGGCATACTCGACGACGAGACCTTCCGCAAGGAGATCTGGCCCCATCGTCCCATTACCGATATCTGGGGCATCGGCCCCGGCGTGGCAGCCCGCCTCGAAAAGTACGGCGTCTACGATTTGATGGGCGTCGCCGCGCTCGACGAAAACCTGCTTTACGATGAGCTCGGCGTCAATGCCGAATATCTTATCGACCACGCCTTCGGGCGTGAGCCGACAACCATCGCCGATATCCAAGCTTATCGCCCGCAAGCGACCTCGACCACCACGGGGCAGGTGCTCTCGAAGGGCTATGCCTACGAGCAGGCCTACACCGTCTTGCGCGAAATGGTCGATGCCGCCGTGCTGGATTTGATCGACAAGCACGTGGTGTGCGACAGCATCTCGCTCTTTGTGGGCTATGCAAGCGAGCGCGCCGACATACGCCGGCTCAACGCCAGCGGCACGGCGCAGTATATAGACGGCTGCGGGCACCTGCGCTCGAGCACATCGAGCATCGAACCCACCGCAACTGCCGGCCCCGAGCTCGCGCCCCGTGCTCCCAAGCCCGTCCAGCGCGATGACGAAAGGCGTCATCTGGTGCGCGAAGCGCAGGCAATCGATGGCATCTTTGTGGGCGAACACGGCGGCAAACCGCGTGGTGGCTATGCCGCGCTCTTTGCGCACTCCAACGCCTCGCGAAAGCTGCCCGAGCGCACTAATTCGTTTAAGAAGATCATGGGGTATTTCGATGACCTTTGGGCACAAACAGTCGATCCCAAACGACCGGTCAAGCGCATCAACCTGGGATTTGGCAACCTCATGCCCGAGGAATTTGCCACCATCGATCTGTTCAGCGATAACGAGGCCGATGAGCGCGAGCGCGACCTGGCGCGCGCCGTCCTGGCCGTGAAAGGCAAGTACGGCAAGAACGCGCTCGTCAAGGGATTAAGCTTTACCGCCGGCGCCACCGCGCGCGAACGCAACGGCCAAGTTGGAGGACATCGTGCCTAAACCCAAGCAGCAGCCCGTGCGCCCGCCGACCGCCTTCGAGCGCCTGGCGGACCCCGAGGGCAGACGCCGCGCCGCCGACCCCAACCTCACTGCCAACGGTGCCGTGCGCGCCAACCGCGCCGCACAGTTTATGCCCTTTGCCGCCCTCACGGGATACTACGAACTCGTGCGCAAGCAGGAAATCACCGTCGAGCCAAAACGTGAGCTCACGGAAGAAAAAGCCCTCGCGCTTTCTAAAAAGCTCGAGGGTCTCAAACGTGGCGACTTGATTCGTGTCACCTATTACGATACATACGGCTATCGCAGCCGCACCGGCATCCTCGACGAGGCGCTCCCCGCCTTCAAGCTCCTCAAACTCCGAGACATCGCCATCGACTTCGACGACATCCAAGACATCGAACTGCGCGGACGAGCCTAGCCAAGGCAGCGCATCCAGGGCGGCGCTTACAGCGTCATGACGTAGTAGCCCGCGTCTTTCACAGCCGTCTCGAGGACACCACGATCAACCGGCTGCTTAGAGCGCACGCGTGCCGTGTGGTCCGCATACGTCACCGTTGCCCACACGCCATCCAGCGCATTGAGGGCATTGGCTACGTTCTGAGCGCAGCCGTCACAGCTCATGCCGCCGATGAGCAGCTCATCACTATAGGGATAGTGTGACGCATCGGTATCCACCACAACAACCTTTTTGGCCTTCTTGCCGCTCGTACCATCGCTGCAGCAACTCTTCCCGTGTGTCGAAGCGGCAATGCGACGCAGTCCAAAAAACATGCCGACGGCAATGACGGCCAGCACGATGAGATTCGCAGGGTTGAGCACGTCGTCCATGCGATCCCCTTTCTCCAAACTCTTATACCTATACCCCCATGGGGTGTTCCCATCTTACTCCAAACTCGTGTCGGTTCGGTCAATTAGTTTCCCGCTTCAAACTTTTTTGTTGACCTTGGCTTACTTTCGTGTATAAGTTTTCCTAGGCTAACAACTGAGGACCCGAAAGGAGCATCGTGACTCGAACCATTGACATCCCAACATACCAAACGGCTGTCGTGCGCAACTGCTCCCCTACGCTCGCAGGTATCAAGCCGGCTTCGCTCTTTACCTATCCCGGCGTTTACGCCAACCAAGGCGGAAAACCCGGCGCCGCCCATATCGAAGAGCGACGCTCTCGCCTGCTCGCGGTCATTGCCCAATGCAACCGCGAGCTCCAGCCACTCGGGATCCATATGAGCGTTTTGGTCTGGCGCCCCTGCGGAGCGCTCATCTATGTGTACCGCCCTGCGGACCTCATGCGATACCTCTCCGACCCCCGCGCCACGACGGCGCTTACCGCCGAAGGTTACGATGTCCACAACCTGCCCGCATCCCTGGTGCATCTCGCCGCGCGCATCACGCTGGCAAGCAGCAATGCCGCAGAAAGCGCCTATGACAGCAGCGTCTGCGCACTCGCGCGAAATAGGCACTGCGATACGGGGTGCATGTGCGAGTTCCCCCACGAAATTGGCTATTTTTTGGGCTATCCCTACGAAGATGTCCATCAGTTTATCGTCCAGCACGGCGAAAACTATAAGGTCTTTGGCGCATGGAAGGTATACACAAACGTTGAGCAGGCGCTCACGACCTTCGATTCCTATCGCGCATGCACGCAATACCTTACGTACATCTATCAACAGGGCTGCACCCTGGGACAACTTGTCCAGGCAACCCGATAGAGCATACAAAACGCGGCCGCACGCCGCACAACCGAAAGGAAAACATATGAGCAAGATCGCAGTCGTCTACTGGAGCGGCACGGGCAATACCGAGGCCATGGCAAACCTCGTCGCCGAAGGCGCCACGTCCGCGGGTGCCGAGACCGAGGTCATCCCCTGCGCCGACTTCTCTGCCGACAGGGCCGCCGACTACGACGCCTTCGCCTTCGGCTGCCCCGCCATGGGCTCCGAGGAACTCGAGTACGATGAGTTCCAGCCGATGTGGGACGAGGTCAAGGAGGTTCTCGGCGACAAGAAGGTCGTCCTCTTTGGCTCCTATTCGTGGGCCGAGGGCGAGTGGATGGACAACTGGAAGGCCGACGCCGACGAGGCGGGCGTCAACGTCGTCGATTCCGTCATCTGCTACGACGCTCCCGACGATGAGGGCGAGGCGGCCTGCCGCGCCCTTGGAGCCGAGCTCGCCTAGCGGCAATGAGCTCCGCCCATAACGAGCTCTGCACCAAAACACATTCGCATCCCAACAAAAACGGGAGCCGGATCACATCCGGCTCCCGTTTTCTGTTATGTCCGTCATATAAAGCGGCTACGAGATATTTCCCAAGAACGCCTTGGTGCGCTCGCTCTTGGGGTGGTCGAAGACCTCGCTCGGCGTACCCTCTTCCACGATAACGCCGCCGTCCATAAAGACGACGCGGTCGGCGACGTCGCGGGCAAAGCCCATCTCATGCGTCACGACGATCATGGTCATACCGTCACGTGCAAGATCGCGCATAACGCCAAGAACGTCGCGAACCAGCTCGGGGTCGAGCGCCGACGTGGCCTCGTCAAAGAGCATGACGTGAGGGTTCATCGACAGGGCGCGGGCGATGGCAACGCGCTGCTGCTGGCCACCCGAGAGCTGGCTCGGCATAAAGTCGATGCGCTCGGCAAGACCGACCTTGGTCAGCTCCTCGATAGCGATTTTCTCGGCCTCTTCCTTGCTGCGCTTGAGTACCTTTTGCTGTGCGAGCATGACGTTCTTTTTGACTGACAGGTGCGGGAACAAATTGAACTGCTGGAACACCATGCCCAGATGCGTACGTACCTTGTTGAGGTCCACGCCCTTGGCGCACACGTCCACGCCCTCAACGACAATCGAGCCGCTCGTGGGATGCTCCAGACGATTGATGCAGCGAAGCATCGTCGACTTGCCCGAGCCCGAGGGACCCAAGACAACGACGACCTCGCCTTTATGCACATCAAGATCGATATCGCGCAGGACCACGTTATCGCCAAAAGCCTTCTGGAGGTTCTTGATGCTGACGACGACCTCGTTCGAGTTATTGGTTTCGCTCATGATAGGACCTCCTTACAGACCGGCGATGTGATCGGCGGGCGTCGCGACGACCCGTCCGGCGCTCTTGGCGGGACGCTTCTTTTTGGTTTCGGCCGTACCCAGCAGCCTCGCCTCAAGACCGCTCACCAAGCGAGCAAGCGGCAGGGTAATAACCAGATAGAACAGCGCGGCAACCACATATGGCGTAATGGAACCCGTCGTGGCCACAATGGTACGGGCGTTCATGACGATCTCGACCACGCCCACGGCCGCGAGCAGCGACGTATCCTTGTAAAGCAGGATAAACTCGCTGGTCAGCGTAGGCAGGACATTGCGGAACGTCTGCGGAATCATAACGTAGAGCAGCGTCTGGAAGGCGTTCATGCCCAGCGAGCGCGCGGCCTCGTTCTGGCCCTTGGGGATCGACTGAATACCGGCGCGGAAGATCTCGCACAGGTAGGCGGACGAGTTCATGGCCATGACGATGACGCCCAGCACATAATCGTCAACCTTGACGCCGGCCAGCGGCAGGCCAAAGAACGCGATGTAGATCTGCAGGAACGCCGGCGTACCGCGGATGATATTCACATAGATGCCGGCAAGGCAACGCAGGATGCGCGACTTGGAGATGCGCATGAGTGACAAGGCAAAGCCAAAGGGAATGGCCAACGGAAATGCCACGAGCACGATCGAGAGCGACATGAGGAAGCCTTTGAATACGATCGGCAGGCTCTGAACCAAAATGACCGGGTTCAGGAACAGGCGAAGGAACATGTTGGAATTCCAGGCCTCGACCCACGGCTGCTCCTTAAGGTCGGCCAGGAAGTTATCGAATGCCGTCACGCCCTTAATCTCGACGGAAGGAATCTTGGAGATCTTCTTGGTTGAACCGTCAGCCAACGTGTAGGTGCCGCTAAAAGCCTCGTCGCCGCCCTCGACGGGGAAGGTCACGCCGTAGACCTCGACACGGAAATAGCCGCCGGCCGGAGCCGTCTCGCCAAAATCGATCTTGAGCGTCTGGCCGTCGACCTTGCACGTAGGCTTCACGGGCGTACGGTCCATGAGGTCCTCGCCCGAGAGCATCGTCAATCGCGTGTCATCGGTACCAAACGTCGTGCCGTCGACAAACGTCAGCGATAGACCGCTCAGCTCCTCGTCGGCATCGGCCTGAACTTCCCAGGTAATGCGCGTCTCGGTGCCGCCGACCACAGCGCTGCCCGAACCGGTGTTGGGTCGGGCAGTAATCTTTGCGGTCTCAAGCGCCTGGGCGGTCGTGGGCGCATATGCCCCCGCGCACACCAGCGCGAGCGCCACGGCCATGACGCAGGCTAGCTTTTGGAGCAAGGCGGGCAGTGGAAAACGCTGCTCCGTGGCCCCTTTGTTCAGTCGAGACAAGGTGGCTCCTATCGTAGAAGTTGCCGGCAAAACGAGACGGAAACGCTCTCCGTCAAGAGAAGCGCAAAGGCCCTCTCCGCAAAATGGAAAGGGCCCGCGCGCAATCAAGTGACTATTTTACTTGATGTTGTACTTAGCCATGAGGGCGTCAACGGTACCGTCGTCGGTCAGGTCCTTGATGGCCTGGTTGATGTCGTCCTTGAGTTTGGTGTTGCCCTGGTTGATGGCGATGGCGTACTCCTCGCCGGTGCTGACCTGCTTGATGGTCTGGCAGGTGTTGAACTGCTCGGCGGTCAGCTGGCTGGCAACGGAGCGGTTGGTGACTACGGCATCGCCCTTATCGGACTGCAGGGCGCTGAAGCACTCGGTGGCGTCCTTGTAGGGGACGATCTTGGCCTTAGGGAAGTTCTCCTGGGCAAAGGCCTCGGCGGTCGATCCAGACTGGACGATGATGGTAGCGTCGGCGTTGTTGAGCTTCTCGCTGTAGTTGTCGGCCGTGATGTCGGTGTTATCGACCTTGGTCACGATAGCCTGATCGTCCATGTAGTAGGAATCGGAGAAAGTGACTTCCTTCTCACGCTCGGGCGTGTCGGTGATAGCCGCGATGGAAACGTCATACTTGGCGCCCGAAGCAACGCCGGGGACGAGCGTGTCGAAGTCGTTGTTGACGTACTCGACATCCAGACCCAGCTTGCCACCGATAGCCTTGATAAGCTCAAGGTCAAAGCCCTGATAATCGCCGTTGTCATCCTTGTACTCAAACGGAGCGTACTCGGCAGAGGTGCCAACGGTCAGCGTACCGTCCTTGACGAGCGCGTACTCCTTGGAGCCGTCGACCTTCTCGACCTTAGCGTCGTCAGAGCTGCTGGAACCGGCATCAGAACCAGAGGTGGCGTTGGACGAGCCGCAGCCCGTCAGTGCGAGGGCGAGTGCCATGGCGCCCGTGGCGGCAAATGCGCCAAGCTTCTTCAGCTTCATAATCAGTCTCCTTCCGGTGACCCCGTTTGATTCAGAGGTCTGCAAAAACTGTTGGATATTATGCGCCCGTTTGGAAGAATCCGCAATTAGAAAACTGATTGAAACAAACCCATAACGTGAATGGAACACTCCACTTTATGACAGTCATTACTGCTGCAATGACCTTAACAGTTTGATTTCAGCCGCATAACCTGCAAGTTCGTTCGGTGTCTCCAAAATGAATGGCAATGCGCGCAAGCGGCCATTCGATACAATATTCTGCATAACCTGCATACCGCCGCCAAACTCCTCGCTGCCAAGGTAGCCCTTGCCGATGCACTCGTGACGATCTTTATGGGCACCACTGGGGTTCTTCGAATCGTTGATGTGTACGGCACGCAAGCGGTCGATACCCACCACGCGGTCGAACTCGTCGAGTACGCCGTCCAGATCATGGATGATGTCGTAGCCGGCATCGCTCACATGGCAGGTGTCCAGACACACGCCCAGCTTGTCCGATAGCTCTGGACGCCTGGCGGCAGCACCCTCGATAATGCGCGCCAGCTCTTCAAAGCTACGGCCCACCTCGGTACCCTTTCCCGCCATGGTCTCGAGCAGCACCGTCGTCTGCTGGCCCTCAAACATCACCTGGCACAGGGCGTCGACGATCATCTGAATGCCGGCGTCGGAGCCCTGCCCCACATGCGCGCCGGGGTGGAAGTTGTAGTAGTTGCCGGGCAGTGCTTCCAGACGCTGCAAGTCCTCGGCCATTGCCTCCAAGGCGAACTCGCGCGCCCGCTCTTTAGCCGAACAGGGGTTATAGGTATACGGAGCATGAGCCACAAGCGGGCCAAAATCGTTTTGCTCCATAAGCTCGCGCAGGGCCGCCACATCATCCATATCAAGGTCTTTCGCCTTGCCGCCGCGCGGGTTGCGCGTGAAGAACGCAAAGGTATTGGCGCCAATGGACAGCGCCGTCTCCCCCATCGCCCGATAGCCCTTCGTCGTCGAAAGATGACACCCAATCGTTAGCATCTCCAGCTCCCCCTCATCAGTTGCGGTGAAATACGGTCTATTGGTGCCTTATTTTGGCGCAAACAGACCGTATTCCACCGCAACTTATAAAAGGGTCATGAGGAGCGCGTTTTGTTGAAGGCCTTAAGCACCGCCGTCACGGGACCAGGCTGAAAACGGCGGCGTACGTCGTCCAAGCGCCCGGGGATATCGATGTGCTGCGGACAATGCCGCGCGCATTTGCCGCATTTGACGCAATTGCTCACCAACTTGGACTCGCTCGTGCGCACCGCACTCGCCGTAAAGTATTGTGACAGCCCCGTAAACCAGCTGTGCGCATAGCTCGCGTTGTAGGCGGCAAAGCAGCCGGGAATGTTGATACCCTTGGGACATGGCATGCAGTAGCCACATCCCGTGCAGGGCACACGGTTCGATTTCTCAAACTCCATCAACACGCGCGCAATCGTGTCGAGCTGGTTGGCAGTCATCGAATTCGGCAACGCGAGGTCTGCCAGTGACGAATTCTCGTCCACCTGCGCGGTATCGGTCATGCCCGAAAGCAGCATCGTCACCTGAGGATGGTTCCACACCCACGAAAGCCCCCAGGCGGCAGGAGTACGCAGGTGCGGGTCACGGGCGTCGTCGAGCACAGCGCGAGCCCGCGGCGGTAGCTTGCCCGCCAGACGCCCGCCCAGCAGCGGCTCCATCACAAACACCGCGAGCCCGCGCTCCGCGGCCGCCATGAGTCCTGCTGTTCCCGCCTGATATCGCTCTCCAGCGTAATTGTACTGGATCTGGCAAAAGTCCCACTCATATGCATCGAGCATCGTCATGAAATCCGCCGCGCTGCCGTGGTACGAAAAACCAATCTGGCGAATGCGCCCCGCCGCCTTTTGACGCGCAATCCAGTCCTCGATGCCCAACGCCACCACACGTTCCCACTGGGCGGGCGAGGTAATGTTGTGCATGAGGTAATAGTCGATACGGTCGGTCCGCAGGCGACGCAGCTGCTCGTCGAAGAACCGATCGAAATCCTCCGCGCATTTGCACGAAGCATGCGGCAGCTTGGTTGCGAGCAAAACCTGGTCGCGCAAGCCCAGGCGCTCAAGCGACGCCCCCACGCACGCCTCGTTGCCGGGATAGAGATAGGCCGTGTCCAGGTAGTTAATCCCCTGCTCCACCGCACGGGAGATGATGGCGTCGGCAGTCTTCGCATCCGGGCGTCCCGGCGCACCGGGAAACCTCATGCAGCCCAGCCCCAACGCCGAGATACGGTTGCCGCTTTTGGGGTCAACGCGGTATTGCACGGCCCCTCCCTTCGCCATCAGCGCCCCGGCAAGGCGAAACACAATGGTCACGCAGCCGAAACATCGTGGAATCGCAATCGAGAACGTATCGTAACGCAGCAGAAATCGAGCTGTCACGGCACCGCATTAACATCAGCAAAAAGCCCGATGAAAGGAGCCAAGCGTGACCACACGCGAGGACGTCTACCTCTACCCCGGCGAGCAGTACATCCTCTCGGTCGACCGCTATCAGATCGAAGTCATGGACCATCTGGACGAGCTTCCTGCCACAAGCGCCGTCATCTTCTGCACCTTCCCCAAGGTGCGCGATGGCGTCGGATTCCTCGCGCGCGTTTTTGCGGTCTGCCCTGCAGCGTAGCGTCCAGGCAAACGTTTCTTTTTTATAACAGCCGCTCCGCGCACCCACCAATCACCCTGGCAGCATACTATCCATCAGGCGCCCCTTACGCGGGCGCCTTTTATATGGGGAGATGATTCGCATACAGATCAACAAGGTCGCCTTTATCGGCAAGGGCGGCGTGGGCCTGCTCTACGGCAGCATGATTGCCAAGGCCCTCGGCAATGACGCCGTCGAATACGTTATGGATGACGCCCGTTTTGAGCGTCACGCAAACGATGCGCTCACCGTCAACGGCAAGCCCTGCGCGCTCAAGTCCGTCCGCGCCAGCAAGGCAACGCCCGCCGATCTGGTCATCCTGACGGTCAAGACGACTGGACTCGATGCGGCGCTCAAGACTATGGAACGCATCGTAGGGCCCGACACGCTCATCGCATCCCTTTGCAACGGCATCACGAGCGAGCAAAAGATCGCCGAGCGCTTTGGCTGGGAGCACACCGTCCTCGGAATATGCCAAGGCATGGACGCTGTGTTTCTCAACGGCGCGCTCACCTTTACCAATGCGGGCGAGATCCGCTTTGGTGCGACCGCCGGCACCGACCCCGCGACCGTCACCGCTATCGACGGGCTCTACACGCGCTGCGGCATCGCCCACACCGTCGAGGACGACATCGCCCACCGCATGTGGGCAAAACTTATGCTCAACGACGGCATCAACCAGACTTGCATGGCCTACGGCGGCACGTACGGAAGTGCCACGGAACAGGGCTCCGAGCAGCGCCGCTCCTTTGTCTCCGCCATGCGCGAGACGCTTGCGGTCGCCAACGCCGAGGGTATCGAGCTCACCGAGGCAGACCTAACGCAGATGGTGCATCTCATCGAGGGGCTCGACCCCGCCGGCATGCCCTCGATGGCGCAGGACCGCGCCGCGCAGCGCAAAACAGAGGTCGAAGAGTTCGCGGGCACCGTCCGCCGCCTCGCGGCCAAGCACGATATCCAGGCGCCACAGAACGAATGGCTCTATCGGCGCATCCGTGATATCGAGGCGAGCTGGTAACGCCGCCGCGCCGCATTCAACAGTCTCAATAGCAAAAACCGCCGCAAAGGGCACTCCCCTTGTGGCGGTTTTCATGTTCAGCCATGGCCAACAGTCATTTTCGCAACAACTAGAGATGCGACTCCGGAACCTCGTCCTCATCGTCGCGACAAAGGACAACACCAGCGCTTCCCAGCAGTGTGACCGCGATCAGCGCGCCGGCCACGATAGGAGTAGCCCCGCATGTCCCCTGCATGCCCGCGACGAGCGCGGCCGTGGGACCAAGGCAGCCAAGCATCAACGCGACGGCGACGGCGGCAATATCTCGAGCATTCACAAGATCACTTCCTCCAAGAGAAAGACCCTATTTCTCATGAACTAGTGTGCCCCGCATCCATACGCCCAGCGTACTGCCACGGTAAGGGCTCTGTTAACTCAAGCGCACATAAAGAAAGGGCGGCTTTACGTTGCCTAAAAGCTCAGTAAAGACGCCCGTCCGCCAAATATCCGCGATGCAGAAAAATTACCAACCGGTGTAGTAGTCGGTGGTTCCGGCAGCGCAGCCGGAGTCATAGACCTTGCAATCACCCTTGGAGCCCGTAAAGGTCGAGCCCTGGGCCATATCGCCCGCGGCAACAACGTAATAGCCGTCGGAATCGCGCCAGAAGCCCTCAGAATCCTGAGTCCATTCGCCCGTGCGATAGTGATAAAGCACATTGCTGCTGTAATAGGTCTCGCGGCGCCCGTTGTAGTTATTGACACCCGTAGAGCGCGTCAGGCCCGATCCGTTCGCGTAGGACGCGGCAGACGCGTAGGACGGAATGTAACCGGCGTTATGGTACGAAGCCTGGGCGGCCTCGGCAGCCTCCGCCTCGGCGGCAGCAACCTCGAGCGCTTCGCGCTTGGCATCCTCAAGTGCAGTGCGCAGCTCATCGAGCTCGGTCGACTTCGCGTCGACCTCCCCCATCGTCAAAAGGCTGCCCGCACCATCGATACAACCCTGCAGCACAGCGCGCTCGTCATCGGTGGCATAGTCGCCGTACATGTTCATGATGATCTGAGCGCGCATCTCCAGGGAATCGCGCTTGGCCCCCATCGAGGCGTTCCACTCCTGCATGGAGCCATAACCGTCGCTGCGATAGTCGACGGGCTGCACCAGCGTCGCCTCGGACGGCGTGGATCCGACCGTGTCGGACAGTGTTGCCGCGTGGGCATCAGTTGCACCGGCGCCCGCCAAAAGTGCCACGGTCAGAGCGGCGGAAAGGGCGGCGGCTTTCGGTTTTCGTGAATCGATCCTCATGTAGCTGGAAACCTCCGTAGTGCGTTTTTGCTGCGTTTGAACTGCGCGTGATTCGATCGCGCTGCATAGTACCCCGAGCAAATCGCGACCTGCGGTTTTACTCAAAAGGCGCACGTCAATTGCGTAAAACTCACATCCGCTCAACAGGAGTTTTCCACAACTCGAATGCATAAAGCGTGCCAAAAACCCTGTTTTTGCACCCTCTCTATGCAAAAAAGGCGCCTGCGCAACCATTGCTTGCGCAGGCGCCTTGAGCAGGCATTTTATGCAGTTATACCTATCGAGTCGCAAGGGGTCCTTGCATAAGTCGCCCTACTCGTCCAGTGCGGCAAAGGCCTGCTTCAGGTCCCAAATGATATCCTCGGCGTTCTCGGTACCGATAGAAAGACGGATCGTGGAGGGCGTGATGTTCTGCTCCGCAAGCTCCTCGGCAGAGAGTTGGGAGTGCGTAGTCGTAGCCGGGTGCACGACGAGCGACTTGACGTCGGCCACGTTGGCGAGCAGCGAGAACACCTGCAGATGATCGATGAACTTCCAAGCTGCCTCCTGGCCACCCTTAATCTCAAAGGTAAAGATCGAGGCGCCGCCACGGGGGAAGTACTTCTGATAGAGCTCGTGATCGGGGTGCTCGGGCAGGCTCGGGTGGTTCACCTTGGCAACGTGGCTGTCGCCGGCAAGGAACTCAACGACCTTCTTGGTGTTCTCGACATGGCGGTCGACGCGCAGCGAAAGCGTCTCGGTGCCCTGGAGCAAGATCCAGGCGTTGAACGGGCTGATGCAAGCGCCCTCGTCACGCAGCAGGATGGCGCGGACATAGGTCGCGAAGGCGGCGGGACCGGCAGCCTCGGCAAACGAAACGCCGTGGTAGGAGGGATTGGGCTCAGCGATCTGGGCATACTTTCCGCTCGCCTTCCAATCGAAGTTACCGCCGTCGACGATCACACCGCCCAGCGAGGTGCCGTGGCCGCCGATGAACTTGGTTGCGGAGTGGACAACGATGTTGGCGCCATGCTCCAGCGGACGGAACAGATACGGGGTGCCGAAGGTGTTGTCGACGACAACCGGCAGACCGTGCTTCTTGGCGATCTCGGAGATGGCGTCGATGTTGGGGATGTCAGAGTTGGGGTTGCCGAGCGTCTCGAGATAGATGACCGTGGTGTTGTCCTTGATGGCACCCTCAACCTCTTCCAGGTTATGAGCATCGACAAACGTGGTCTCGACGCCAAACTGGGAGAGCGTATGCTCCAGCAGGTTGTAGGAGCCACCGTAGATGGTCTTCTGAGCCACCACGTGGTCACCAGCCTGGGCAAGAGCCTGCAGGGTATAGGTGATGGCAGCGGCGCCGGAGGCGACGGCAAGACCTGCCACGCCACCCTCGAGTGCGGCGATACGGTCCTCGAAGACGCCCTGGGTGGAGTTGGTCAGACGGCCGTAGATGTTACCGGCGTCGGCAAGACCAAAGCGGTCGGCGGCGTGCTGGGAGTTGCGGAACACATAGCTCGTGGTCTGGTAGATAGGCACGGCGCGGGAGTCGGATGCGGGATCGGCGCTCTCCTGGCCAACGTGAAGCTGCAGGGTATCGAAACCAAAGGTGTGCTCGGGGTTGTTGATGAACTCGCTCATGATGATCTCCTTGATC
>CABUDZ010000055.1 GCA_902490445.1 uncultured Collinsella sp. | reverse complement strand
AAAATTGAGAAGCCAGTTACAGCCATGGATAAAGTCCCGAGCGTGACAGCATCGAACAGCGTGTATGCGAGCACATATGACAAAGGATGCGAATAAAATAGACCGGAGAAGTAGCTATGCAGGTAAAGTCCTACGTAAGTCGACTCATCGACCCGAGGAAGATACGCAGGAAAAAGCATCGAGACGATCAGGAAATTGACGAGCAGAGGAATGGCAGTCACTGTAAACGCGGAGAGGAAAGCAGACAGCATCTTTACGTTCACGTACGCCTTTCTGGAAACGCGCGTGCATATCTGCATGTCATAACCACTCAAACGATCAAAGAGACACGACCAAGATCCAGCCAACATTGCAAGCAGGGGCAGTGCATAGAAAAACACCGACGCAGACAGTGGCGCGTTCGCGCTCACAACAATCCAGTTACCGAAGCTGCTTTCACGTGTTTGACCGAGATAATTTTCGGCTTGCACGCCAACGCCGTAACCAAAAGAAAGAAGGTTGTGGCGCTCTTTTTCCAAATTTGCCCACGGCTCCAGCGCGGCAGCTATTGCAACTGCGACCGCAATCAAGAGAGCAAGGATAAAAGCTGGACGTCTAATCGTTTTCGACAGTTCGTATCTTGCGAGCTTTTGGTTCATACGTCCTCCTCCCCCTTCCGACCCAGAAAGCCGGAAGGGAGCCATTTCAAACAACTATGCGGGAAGCTTGTGGAAATGCCCGACGCAGTCGGGGCTCCATACGCCAATAACAGTGCCGTAGCCAGACTCCGCCCATGCAGTCAGTCGCGCCGCAGATCGCCCGTTCTCACGGACGAGGTTATACATTTCCCACTGTCCCTTGTGATTCGAACGATACGTTCCCTGAGTACAATTCATGCTGCCGCTACCGCTTGTGTTATACGCACCGTCTGTATATAACCGAAGCGGATTTCCCGTATGGCCCTGGATATCCAGATAGAGCGATGAGGAATCATCCTTTTGACGGTAGCCAGTTGCACTCGTCCCGGCACATTGAAAACTAAATGCCTTATCGGCATTGTTCGTACAGGTCGTAATTCCCGTATCGGCGTTTTGAGTAATGCTGGAAACCTGAGAGGTGTCAAACTCCTCTTGTGCAAACGATGCAGCGGGAACCCCTAGGGACAGACCAGCTGCAATCACCAAGCCGACTCCGATTCGAGCAATAGCGCTCCTTGGCTTAATCATGGCCTTCTCCAATCAAAAGCGGTTAACAATGCGTCGACGCACGGCAACCTTCGCATGAATAGAGAAAGATGTCTGTAAACACCCGCTATTGAGTTGATTGCTCAGGCGTTTACACGTTATTTACCTGCGATAACAATAAAATTAGCTCCGCCTTATTCTTGATCTTCAACTGGCGGTAAGATGCAGACCGCAGCGCTTGCACCGTAGATGCAGCGTAACCGACATCCTCCGCAATGGCCTTTGTCGTTGCCCCCTCTGCCGTCATCAGCAAAATTTGCGACTGAACATCAGAAAGGGAGCGCGACGTAAGCAGGGCCAGCTGGCGCACGCGGGCCGTTTCGGTGGACCCGTTCGCCCGGTACTCCAAGACGGCCTTCTCGTCCTCAACCGAGCGGGCGAGCGCGATGTGCGTAACGAACATGGGCACAGACCAGCAAACAATCACCGTTGCCACGACGACATTGACAGCCGAACTTTGCCCCAACAACGACGCGAGGAACAACGGCTCGAAAACCGTCAGATCCTGCACCATATTGAGCAAGACAGCCCAAACAGGAGCCGTCGCCCCGAAGCAAAGCATCCATATCCCAAGCATTTTGCGCTGCGGACAGCTTCGCATCACTATATATGTGAGCAGCACCCCCGTCAGCACCGCAAGTCCATGGATTCGCCCCCTAGCGACCGCATAGATTAAGGCAACCATGCCCATTGACACCAACGGCACGATAGCCCGAGCATGGGCATGCACCTTAAACGGACGCAGCCCAACAGCGAGCGAAGCCGTAGACGCCACGCCGCAAAACAGGACCGGCACAGCCATCAACGGAACGCGTATGCACATCAATGCCGCGATATAGATAAAAGACCATTCCACAGCAGATAGCACCGCCCATACGTACGGGCTTCCGAGCCAAATCGCTTCACCCGCTCTATCCAGCGCAGCGCCACGATTCGCTTTTCCACCCGCGTAGCGTAGCGACAGAAGCAGTCCGAGACCCAATGCGTAGCTTAAGAGGGAAAAGGCGACAGCCCGCGAAACACCGGACCCCCAATCGCTATCCGCCATTACCAAGGGCCCCGCCGCAAGGAGGATAAAGAATAATGTGAGCAGGTATCGAAACAGCCGGCGCGTTCGAGCTGATGCCACTATATCGTCAGCATGCCGCTGCGGTAGCTCATGCCCTACAGTATCGCCCTCACCCGCAAACAGCGCCACGAGCTCGCGTGAGCCCGCAACCGACGCCTTCCCGTATGCTCGGTGAAGCGTTGTTCTCACCGTCGATGGCTTCGTATCCGTCTCCTTGGCAATTTCCGCCGGCGTTTTCCCTTTGAGCAGCAGTCGAACAAACTGCTCTTCTCTAGGCGACAGGGCAGGGGAAAACACCCCCGCATCGAATGTGTCGGACGCACAGGCGATATCCGAATTGTTGTCCCGTTTCCCCCTTAGCAACATGCATACGAAGGCAGCAGCGATAACGGACCCCATCGCCAGCAATGCAATGACCACGGCATCGCTTGCGAAGTATGCCGCCTCAACAGCCGGAATAAGACCAATAGGAACTGCTACGAGCACAGAACAGGCAAACACGTCGCGCCGCCCATGGCCAAAGGCACGAGGGCGGCAAAACGGCGGGGCCACAGTCAATGCGAGATAGACCAACGGAATTAAAAGCGCAAGGCCAATTGACGCGGCCGTTACAGGGGGCATCCCCCATGGCTCGGGAACGACTCTCCATGAAACTCGACAGCAAAACAGCAGGCAAGACATGACGGCTATTGTTTCTGTAAAAATCGCGTCCTGCGGGTGACGAGTTTCCCTTTCGTCAGTCCGTGTCGACCTCTGCGTCAAAGGAGAGTCCGCCGTGCCCCAAATAACATATGAGAGAAGCAGCGACCCAACAAAGCACGAGACACACGAAACGCCATGTAACAACCAAATCGGTGCAAACACGATTGGAATAGAGTCTCCGCGAGCATAGAAAGCCAGGTCGGCCCATTCGGGAACCGTTGCAATAACACCAAGGAAAACACCGATGGCACCGAGATGCCTCGGCCTTCTCATTCCCCCCTTGCATAGCGCAGCACCATGAACAAACGCCGCGAGGCATGCGCCCAGGATAACGAGCCAGGTCATTGCACCTGACGCTAGGCCGATTGAAGATGAAAACCGGTGATAAGGGGTGACCGCCATTACGACAAGCGCAATGGCGCAGGCAAATGTAGCAGAACGGCGGGAAAAGAGCATACGGCCTCCATAGCGTGTCATTATATCGCTCGAGCCGCTCGTTTATCTCTGTTCTCACACCAGCCAGCATCAATGATTCAGGCGAACTCCAATCCGCGCCAGATCACGGTCCGGCTTTTGTTCGCAGTCCCCACATCAAAGCGGGATGCGGTTTCCTTTTGGACGCCGGTTCGGAAAGCGCATCCCGTTCCAGGGCAATATTCTGGGATGCAGTTTCCGCAGCCCACCCCATTTGGAAAGCGCATCCCATAATTTGGCTGAAAACTGAGATGCGCTTTCCAAACGAGCCGAAACGGGCCGAATCGATCGGGCCACCTCGCATCCCGCTATCCTCGCCATCTGCCCGAGCGTGCTACACTAGCAGCATCTATGCCACCGCGAACGGCTCGGCCCCGCGCCCGCCGCTCGCAAACGAACTTTAAACGCACGAGGGTTGGCCATGCCGCTTTTCTCGCAACATACCGCCCGGTTCTCGCCGGACGTTCCTTTGGAGGGCACCAGCTCTCGCGAGCTGCTCAAGCGGTACCAGCCGCTCGAGACACTTGCGACCGGCGGTTTTGGCTCCATCGAGATCTGCCGCGACACGCACCTGCGCCGCCGCGTCGCCATTAAACGCATCCCCCTTATCAACGGTGCCGGCATGCCCGCTAGCGACATCATGGATGTCCTGCGCGAGGCGCACACTGCCGCCATGCTTCAACATCCCAACATCGTGCAGGTTATCGACTTTACGCACGACACAGCCTATGCCTACCTGGTTATGGAATATGTCGATGGCATGTCGCTGGCCGAGTTTTTGCACCGCGCGGACGGCCACTCACTTACCTTTGACGAGGCCGCGGCCATTGCCGATGCCCTGGGCCAGGCGCTCACCTTCGCCCACAGTAATGGCGTACTCCACCTGGACATTAAGCCCGCCAACGTGCTCATCGACCACTCGGGCAATGTAAAGCTCACCGACTTTGGCATGGCGCGGCTGTCGTCCGCCGGTGGCTTTGGCGGCTCACGCGGCGGCACCATCGGCTACATGCCGCCCGAGCAGCTCGATATCGAGACCGGCACGGTCGACGAACGCGCTGATGTCTTTGCCCTCGCCTGTGTGATCTACGAGGGCCTGTGCGGCAGCGCTCCCTTTATGGCGGCCACGCCCGCCGACTCGCTCGGCCGTATCATCGGCGGCGCCACCTATCCCAGCGAGCTGATACCACACTTTCCCCCGGGAGCCGAGAGCGTGCTCATGAGCGCGCTCTCCCCCATGCCGCAGGACCGCCCCAGCAGCATCGAGGCATTTTGTGACCAGCTGCTCGCCGGCTTGGGCAGCGTGCGCGAGGGCCGTCGCAGCCTGGAGCAGATGGTGGGCGAGCTGTCAGATGACGAGCGCGCGGCAGACGGTATCGAGCCATCGACCTACGAGGACGACACCATCGAAGTCGACCCCGCACTCGGCTGGGCAGGCACGCGCTGGAGCCATGCGCGCGACTACGCCATGCACGCTATCTCGGCGCTAACGTGCGGCGCCTTTAGCTTTTTGCTGATGCAGACGGCCGGCGTCGCGGCGCTTCCCGGCCTGGTCATTGCGGCTATCGCGATCGGAGCGGCGGCCGGCCTGGCCCCCCAGATTGGCTCGGCCATCTCGGCTGTGGGCTTTTTGGTGCTCATGGCAAACGCCACCATGCAGGCACAGGGCGTCCTGTCGATGTTGCCCGTCGCGGTGATCTTTGCCGCCGCCATGTCCGGTTGGTGGATCGCCTGGGGTCGCACCGAGGCTGCCGCGAGCGCCGCACTCACCTGTGCACTCGCGCTTGGCTGTCTGACCGGCAATACCTTCCTGGCAGCTGGGGTCACCGCCGGCGTCGCGTCATTTTGGCTCGGCCCGGCAAGCGCCGCCGCGGCAACGGGCATGGGCGCACTTTTTGCCCGTCTGGCCACGGTCGCACTTTCAGCCGGAGGCGTGCTGGGGCTCGGTAACGTTGCCGCAGCGCTGGGAGACCCGCTCCTTTGGGCTGCCTTTGTGCTGGTCGCGGCAACTGCCGCAGCATCATCCGCGTTGCTCAATGCCCATGCCAAGCGTGCCGATCAGGGATCAAACCTTGCCGCAATCGCCGCCATCGCCGTCACCGGCATCGGCTGCGCAGCGGCGTCCTGTCTTGCACACCATATGGAAATTGCCAGCCTTGCAGCCGCGGTCATCGCCAAGGCGGCGGTTGCGGGAATCCTATCCTCTATAATCGTTGGGATATGCCTATATTTGCTCGGATACCAAAGAACCTATACGGAGAGTGATCTTTCGTGAACTTCCTGAACATCTTCGAGGACCACGTGGCCGGCATCTTCGGTGCCACCCGTGCCCCGTTCTCCTTTAAGAAGCTTGCCAAGCAGGCCGCTCGCGACATGGAGGATCAGACTCTGGTGATCAATGGCGTCAACACGGCGCCGGCACTCTATACCATCCTGATCGCCGCCGACGACGACCCCATGCTCGCCCCGTTCTACCCCGAGCTTTCGCGCGAGGTCCGCGAGTTCGTGAAGGCGCAGGCCGAAAAGCGCCGTTATGTCTTTGTCGGCGAGCCCCTCGTGCGCTTTATGATCGATCCGCAGCTGCGTGCCGGCAAGTTCTCGGTCTTTGCCGAGAACGTCGATGCCCCCACGCTCGGCCGCCTGTACGAAGAAGAGCGCGCCTATCAAAACGGTCTGGGCCAAAACAACTCCGCGGCAAGCCGTGCCGCCAGCGCCCCGCGCGCCGGCCAGCAGCAGTTTGCTGCCCCGCAGCAGCAGCGCCCCGCCGCCATGCCCCAGCAGCAGCCGACGCCTCGTGCCGCCGCTCCCGACCCGCTTGCCGTAGCAGATCCCTTCGCGCCTAGCGTCCCCGACCCCGTCGCTCCTATCCCGGTGCCGCAGACCGTCTCGCGCGACGCGCTTGCCGGCATGGGCGGAGCCGCCGCGACCGGTGCCGCCGTGGGCCTAGGCGCCGCAGCCGGCATCGCCTCCAACATGGCAAGCACTCGCGCCCCGCAGCGCCCGCTCGCCCAGCTCGTCGACGTCGTGAGCGGCGAGAGCCATAGCATCACCTCCGCACAGGTGACCATCGGTCGCGAGCGTTCGGTTTCGGACATCGCCCTGCGCGACCCCAACGTGTCGCGCCGCCACGCCCAGCTCACCTTTACGGGCTCGGATTGGTCGATCGAGGACCTCAATTCCACCAACGGCACGCTCGTCAACAACCGCCGCATTACGCGCTGCCCGCTGCGCAACGGCGATCTACTGACGTTTGGCCTGAGCACCTTTGAATTTAGGGGATAGTCGCTTATGAACATCGATATCGTCCTTTTTGCAGGCCGCATCGTCCTGGTCGCCCTGCTCTATATCTTCCTGTTCGCCGTCATGAAGACCGGCGTGGGACTTGTTCGCGGACAGCGCCGCGACTCGGCTATCTGGACGATCGATGTGGACAAGGGCCCGCGCGGCATCCGTGGCATCCACGTAGACATGCTCGGCCCCGTCATCGTCGGTCGCTCGCCATCTTCGGACATCTGCATCAACGAACCGTTCGTCTCGGCCTCGCATGCGCGCTTTTCGCTGCAGGGCCCGGCGCTCATCATCGAGGACCTCAACTCGCTTAACGGCACACTCGTCAACGGCCGCCAGCTCGTGGAGCCCGCGACGCTGCGTGAGGGCGACGAAGTCCAGATTGGCGACGTGGTCATGAAGGTGAACCGTCGATGATCGACGAGGAGAACAAGTCCGCAACTATGACCGAGGCACCGGCTGCCGCCACAGCTGCGCCGGCCCACGCCGCTCCGGCGGGCTCCGCACCCGTGGAACCCGAGGACACCGTGTTCTCCCTGCCTCTTTCGCATGTAACGCATGATATTTCGGATCTCGCCGATAACGAGGACGAAGAGGATGCCGTAGCGGCGCCCATCGGCGCACATGCTGCGGAACAGCCCACAGCGCCCGAAGCAACCTCGGCGCCAGCTCACTTTGCAGAGCCCGTCGCCGCGGCAATCAACGAGAGCGCTGCGGTGTTTGCGGCACCCGAGCCCGCCGCGCCGGCGTTTCCCATAGCCCCGGCATCCGAGGTTGCGCCCGCGTCTACGCCGGCGCCCGAGCCTATAGACGTCAGCCCGCAAGACGACGAGTCGACCGCCCGCGCGCCCGAGGAGCCCGGCTCCCCGGACACCGGCGATTCCGAATCAAACGCCGAGACCGACACCGTCTCTCCCGGTGACACAGCCGAGATCGACGTTGCCGCCGTTGAGACCAAGCTCAAAGACCCCGGCTCGACCATGAGCTTTGAGCCCCTGACCGAGGAGCGCATCGAGACCGACTCGACCTATGATGCCGGCACCACCACGCAACTCATGTGGGGCGCCCGCTCTGACGTTGGCTGCGTACGCCCGCACAATGAGGATTCCTACCTGGTGCAGTCGCCGCTCTTTTGCGTATGCGACGGCATGGGCGGTCACGCCGCCGGCGAGGTAGCCTCTTCCATTGCCGTCGAGACTATTGCCAAGACGGCCCCGCAGTCCGCCGACGCAGCACGCCTGGCCGCAGCCGTCGAGGCAGCCAACGCCGCCGTAATCGAGGCGGCCCTGAACGGCCTGGGCAAGCCCGGCATGGGCTGCACAGCCACTTGCGCCTATATCGAAAACGACACGCTCGCCATCGCCCACGTGGGTGACTCTCGCGCCTACCTGCTCCACGAGGGCACGCTCATCCGCGTGACCCGCGACCACTCCTACGTGGAGGAGCTCGTGGACGCCGGTGAGATTACGGCAGACGAGGCTCGCGTCCACCCAAACCGCTCGGTCATCACCCGTGCGCTGGGCTCGGACCCCGCCATGTATGCCGACCACTTCACTCTGCATATCGAGGAAGGCGACCGCCTGATCCTGTGCTCCGACGGCCTTTCGAGCATGATTCCCGATAGCGATATCGAGAACATCGCCACGCAGTCCTCAACCGCGCAAATCTGCGTCGACAACCTAGTGGACGCGGCGCTTGCCGCCGGCGGCCACGACAACGTGACCGTAGTAGTCGTTGACCTGGTTGACGATGGCGTTATGCGCGAGGCGCAACGCGTGCGTCGCCGCAACGTCACCATCGGCGTCGTCTTAGGTCTCGTCTTGGTGCTGGCGGCTGCCATCTGGGCCTACACGGGTGTCACCGGCTCGTACTACCTGGGTACCTACCAGGGCAATGTCGCCGTCTGGCGCGGCCTGCCCGGCAAGCCGCTCGGACTCAAGCTCCACTGGCTCGAAAGCGAAACCAGTATCAAGCTGTCCGACCTGCCCGAAGACACGCAAAACCGCCTCAAGGCGGGCATTCCGCAAACAAGTGTCGACGATGCGCAGGACACGATATCCAAGTACCGCCACCAGATCGACGAGGAGCAGACCCGCCAGGTGATCGACGCGCAAACGATTCGCGACAACACCGACCAGGGATCGACCTCCGAATCAGATTCCGAGAAAACCGCCGAACAGTCCGCCGAGGCCGAAGCCTCCGAAAAGAACTAGAAAGGGAGTGCCGCTTATGAGTCGCCGCAACACCGAGCTGCTCTTGCTCATCGCCTCGGCGTTCCCCGTCATCCTGCTGTATGCGATGTACGTCCTCACCGCGGGCGCTGCCATCTCCTTTGAGACGCTCGCCGTACCGATCGGCCTCTTTGCCGCCTTTGCCGCGGCCCACATTGCCGTGCGCATCTTGGCGCCCGGTGCCGACCCCGCCATCCTGCCCATTGTCTTTGTGCTTTCGGGCATCGGCATCACGTTCGTGACGCGTCTCGCCCCCGCTCTCGCCATCTCACAGCTCATCATCCTGTTTGTCTCGGTGGCCCTGATGGTGGGAACGCTCGCGTTGGTTAAGAACCTCGACGTAGTCATGCGCTACAAGTACACCTTTGGCATTATCGGCATCATTCTGTTGATGCTGCCTATCTTTATCGGCACCACGATCTCGGGCTCCAAGCTGTGGATTCGCATCGCGGGCTTTACCATCCAGCCCGGCGAGTTCGCCAAGGTCTTTATCGTGCTGTTCCTGGCCGGGTACCTGGCCGAGAACCGCGAGCTGCTCTCCATCTCCAACCGCAAGATCCTGGGCTTTAAGATCCCTCGCCTGCGACTGCTGCTGCCGCTGTTTGCCGTGTGGGGTGTGTGCCTGCTCGTCGTCGTCTTCGAACGCGATCTGGGTTCGGCCGTGCTGTTCTACACCATCTTCTTGCTGATGCTCTACGTTGCCACGGGACGATTCTCGTATGTCGTTATCGGCCTTGCGCTCTTGGCCGTCGGCGCCGTGGGCGCCTACAAGTTCCTGTCTCACGTTCAGGTGCGTTTCCAGGTTTGGGTCGATCCGTTTAAGGACGCCCAGGGCCAGGGCTACCAGATCGTCCAGTCGCTCTTCTCGCTTGCCGATGGCGGTCTGGTCGGTGTTGGTATCGGCAACGGCATGGCCAACAACATCCCTGTCGTCGAGTCCGACTTTATCTTCTCGGCCATCGGCGAGGAGATGGGCCTTTTGGGCGGCGGCGCCGTGCTCATCCTGTTTATGCTCTTTGCCGTGCGTGGCCTCACCACGGCTGCCCGCGCTAAATCCGACCTCGCCGCCTTTAGCGCCACGGGCCTTACGGCCGCCATCAGCTTCCAGGCCTTTTTAATCGTGGGCGGCGTTACCCGCCTGATCCCGCTGACCGGCGTCACCCTACCCTTTATGAGCCAGGGCGGTTCCTCGCTGCTGGCAAGCTTTATCATCGTCGCGCTCCTGCTGCGCGCCGGTGACGAAGCGACCGGACGCGAGGCCGAGCTTACCGGCACCGGCACTATGGCCGCCATCACCGATGATCAGGTCGCATCTGCCGCCGCCCCGACGGGCACGCGCTTTGCCACCTCGTCTTCCTACGGCAGCGGCAGCCATTCCGTCGGCTCGCGCATGCGCCGTCGCCTGCTCGACACGCCTGAATCCGGTGTGCTCGGCCGCGTTGCGCTCGCCAACCGTCTAACCCGTGCGGTGCTCGCCTTTACGGCGCTGTTCGCCATCCTTATCGGCAACCTCACCTATGTCCAGGTCATCAAGGCCAAGGACTATCAGGATATGCCGACCAACAACCACACTATCGCCCGCTCCAAGTACATCCAGCGCGGTTCCATCATCACGTCCGACGGCGTGACGCTGGCCGAGTCGCTGCAGCAGGAGGACGGCACCTACGTACGCTCCTACCCCAACGGCAACCTGGCAGCGCACGTGGTTGGCTACGTGAGCCAGCAGTATGGCACCACCGCCATCGAGAGTGTCATGAACGACACGCTCACCGGCTCTAAGGATTACTCCAGCTGGAACAACGCCATCGCTTCGCTCGCGGGCCAGACCCAGCCGGGCAACACCGCCAAGCTCACCATCGACTCGCGTATCCAGACGGCGGCCGAGCAGGCGCTCAAGGGCTTTAAGGGCGCTGTAGTGGTCATCGACCCGCGTACCGGTGCGGTGCTCGCATGCGCCAGCTCGCCCACCTATGACAACACCAACATCGACGCCCTGCTGCAGGCGGGCGGCGGCGAGGACGGCTCCATGTACAATCGCGCCATGGACGCGCTGTACACGCCGGGCTCCACGTTTAAGGTCGTTACGCTTTCCGCGGCACTCGAGACCGGCACCGCCAGCCTTACCAGCACCTACCAGGCGCCCAGCTCCATGGACATCGGCAACGCGCCGGTCACCAACTATGCCAACGAGAGCTACGGCACCATCAGCCTGCAGCAGGCCTTTGCCGTGTCTTCCAACGTCGTCTTTGGCCAGGTGGCAAACGAAGTTGGCGCAAACACGCTCGTGCAGTTTGCCAACGCCTTTGGCTACGGCCAAAAGCTCGGCCAAGACCTGACCTCCGCGGCCTCCATCATGGCCGACCCGTCGCTCATGACCGAGTGGGAGACCGCCTGGGCCGGCGCCGGCCAGCCTGTCGGCATGGACCACACGCCCGGCCCGCAGACCACCGTCATGCAAAACGCCGTGATTGCCGCCGCCATCGCTAACAGCGGCGTGGTCATGGACCCGTACTTTGTAGCCCAGGTACTCGCCCCGGACGGAACCGTGGTCAAGACCACGCAGTCCCGCTCGCTGGGTCAGGCCGTCAGCTCTGCCACGGCCGACCAGGTCAAACAGGCTATGCTCGCCGTCGTCCAGTCCAGTACCGGCACCGATGCCCAGGTCCCCGGCGTCAAGGTCGCCGGCAAGACCGGCTCGGCCGAGACCGGCGGCACCAACGTCAACTCAATGTTCGTTGGCTTTGCACCTTACGATTCACCCACGGTCGCTATCTCGGTGGCCTTAGAGGATTACGACAAGCATGACGTCAAGGCCGCCAAGATCGCCGGCATCGTCCTGACCGCGGCGCTCGCCGCACAGGGAGCGTGATGCCCATGATCGAATCGGACACCCGAGGCGCGCCGCGGCCGAAGAGTTAGCGGCAACGCGCCACACGGCCCCAGCGGCCACATCGTAGGTACTACACACATCGTTGAGCGAATAGTTATGTTAGGAGCAGGAATGGAACAGAGGGTCCTCGGGGGAAGATACCTCCTCAAGGATAAGGTGGGAACAGGCGGCATGGCGACCGTCTACCGTGCACAGGACCAGGTCCTCGACCGCACGGTAGCCGTCAAGATCATGCTGCCACAGTATGCTGGCGACGCAACCTTCGCCGCACGCTTTAAGCAGGAGGCACAGGCAGCAGCCGGTCTCTCCTCCCCCTATATCGTGGGCGTCTACGATTGGGGCAAGGACGGCGACACCTATTACATCGTCATGGAGTACCTGCGCGGCACTGACCTTAAGAGCGGCATCAAGAGCCACGGCGCCCTCGACCCCAAGAAGGTCGCCCAGATCGGATCGCAGATCAGCTCTGCACTCTCGGTCGCCCACAAGCACGAGATCATCCACCGCGACATCAAGCCGCAGAACATCATGGTGCTGCCCGACGGCAACATCAAGGTCATGGACTTTGGCATCGCGCGCGCCAAGAACAGCCACCTCACGCAAGACAACAACGTGCTGGGAACTGCCCACTACGTCAGCCCCGAGCAGACCCGCGGTCAGGACCTCGGCCCCACCTCGGATATCTACTCGCTGGGCGTCGTGATGTACGAGTGCGCCACCGGCCGCGTTCCCTTTGACGGTGACGATGCTATCTCGGTCGCACTCAAGCAGGTCAACGAGCTGCCTATTCCGCCAAGCCAGATCAACTCCGGTGTCGACGCCGACCTTGAGCGCATCATCCTCAAGTGCATGGAGAAGGACCCGGCAAACCGCTTCCAGACCGCTGACGAGCTGCGTCAGGTGCTCAACAGCTACCTGTCGGGCCGTGCCGTCAACATCTCGGAGCCCACGCGCATCATCGGTGCCCCCGGTGAGCTGGGCGCCACCAAGACTCGCGAGCTTTCCGATCAGACGCGCGCCATGGTGCGTCCCGTCTCGGGCGTGAGCGGCCAGAATACCGCCCGTAGCTCGGTTTCGGGCTCCACCGGCTCCTACGAGGTCGAAAAGCCCAAATCCAACAAGAACAAGATTATCGCCGCCGTGGTGGCAGCTGTTGCCGTCATCGGCATCGTGGTGGCCTTTGCCACAGGACTCTTTGGCGGCGAGCAGGTCCCCGTGCCCGACGTGCTGGGCAAGGACCAGCAGACTGCCGTCGAGCTGATCAAGGAAGCCGGCCTCGAGGTCGGCACCATCGACCAAAGCTACAACGACGATGTCGACGAGGGCAAGGTCGCCGAGCAGACGCCCAACGGCAACACCAAGAAGGCCAAGGGCACCAAGGTGAACCTGGTAATCTCCAAGGGCCCCAAGCCCTCCGAGAAGGTCGAGGTTCCCCGGCTGGTCGGCCTGACCAAGGACCAGGCAGAAGCCGCGCTGGCAAGCGTTGGCCTGAAGGGCAACGCCTCCGAGGAGGCCAACGAGGCCGATGAGGGCCAGGTCTTTGAGCAGGGCACCGAAGCCGGTAAGGAAGTCGAGAAGGGCACGACCATCTCGTACAAGGTCTCGAGCGGCCCGGATACCACGTCCGTCCCCGACCTGACCGACATGACCGAGGCCCAGGCGCGCAACGCCCTCGATATGGCAGGCTTTGGCGTCGACGTGAGCTACCAGGAGAACGACTCGGTTACCGAGGGCACCGTGATTAGCTGGAACCCCAGCGGCAAGCAGAAGCCTGGCGCCACGATTACCGTCGTCATTGCCAAGAAGTCCGGCAAAGCCAGCGTTCCGGGCAACCTGTACGGCAAGAGCATCTCCGCCGCCGTTACCGCGCTCAACAACGCCGGGTTCTACAACATCGCATTCTGCGATCAGAACGGTAACCCCGTGAGCGGCAACGAAAACGCCACCGTTACGGGCGTCTCCCCCACCGGCAAGCAGTCTACCGACAGCACGATTACGCTGACGGTTGCACTTTCTGGCTCGGGTTCGGGTTCAGGCACGAGCACGGGCGACGATTCCGGTACGACCAACTAGTCGCAACCCAACCGCTCATTACGGCTCTCGCCGCAAACATATTCGCTCACAGGCGCCCGCTTGCTCCCCCAGCAAGCGGGCGCTTCGTTTTTGACATGGCATTGAACCAGAAGAGCCCGGCACCGTGGTGGTACCGGGCTCGACAAATCTCTGGTGCCCCCGGGCGGATTCGAAAACTCCCCCCCCCGCGGGGAAATGAGTGACGCGGGTGTCGACGGTCCGAAACCGGCCTTTAGACCAGAAGAGCCCGGCACCGTGGTGGTACCGGGCTCGGCAAATCTCTGGTGCCCCCGGCGGATTCGAACCGTCGACACCCGCTTTAGGAGATATGATTTAATGCTACCCCCTACCATTCATCAAGCATCATTGAACATCATATAACCGCAGATAAACATAGCAGTTTGTGTCTTTTGCCTCCGGTAGCTGCGCCTACGCTTTTACAAACATATTACTAACAGCTTTAGCTAAACTGCACTCATTGAATTGTTGAAAACTATTCAAAGAAACGGAGTGCAAAGATGTCAGAACAGCCACTCATTAGCGGAAGAGGCACGTGTTGGAAAGACAAGAGAT
>CABUDZ010000054.1 GCA_902490445.1 uncultured Collinsella sp. | reverse complement strand
TCTCCGATGAGGTGGCCAACATGATGATGCCTCTGCTGGGCCTCGAGGACGATAGAGACCTTTCCGGCTGAACATGGCGGGCGTACTAATTCTATGCAAAACAGCATCGCATTCCGCCAGAACGGAAGCGTGGGCCAGCCCCGAGTTTTTTGTAGTATTCCGAGAGAAAACAACAAGGGCCGGCAGACTCTTGGCAAATCAGTGGCCCACTCACCACCCACAAAACTGTGCCCCACTTCCGAAATCCGAGTCCACGAAAGGCGTCGGCAAGGCCATTTACGCAACATATGTCCAGCAAAAACGGGTGGTAGCCGGCACGGCTGCCACCCGTTTGTCTCATATCTAGCCCATAGCAGGCCAACTACTTCTTAATGCCGCGTCCCAGACGCTCGGCGACCGACGCAACGGCTTCCTCGCTGGCCGGTCCGCAGCTCGCGCAGCCATCGTGGGCACGCATCTGGCCGGTGACCTCGTCCATCGCGAGCGGCGCCACCTTCTCGAGCTTAAAGCCCTTGCCGGCGCGCATGTTCTCCTTGGCCACACTGATCATGAGCTTAATACGGTTGAGCTGGTTGACCTCGGACGCACCGGGGTCGTAGTCCACCGCGACAATGTTGCTCTCGGGATGCTGGCGGCGCAGCTCCTTGATCACGGCCTTGCCCACCACGTGGTTGGGCAGGCACGCGAAGGGCTGCGTGCAGATGATATTGGGCGCACCATGGTCGATCAGGTCGAGCATCTCGGCCGTGAGCAACCAGCCCTCGCCCATGTTGTTGCACACCGAAAGTACCGTACGGGCCTTGTCGGCCATGGTGCCGATGCGCTCGGGCGCCTCAAAACGTTCGGACTTCTCGAGCATCTCCTCCACCGGCGTGCGCATCCAGTCCACAAGCTTGATGAGCGCTTGCATGCCCGCACGCGTTGTAGCAGAGCTACCCAGCTCGTCCTTCTGCAGCTCGGCGTTGCTCATGGAGTACAGGAAGAAGTCGAGCAGGCCCGGTACCACGGCCTCGCAGCCCTCGCGCTCGATGACATCGACCACGTGGTTGTTAGCCGTGGGATGGAACTTGACCAAGATCTCACCGACCACGCCCACGCGCGGCTTGGTGCCCTCGCCCACGAGCGGCATGGTGTCGAACGCGCGGATGGCCTCGCGGCACAGCTTAGTGTAGTTGTGGCGGTTAAACTTGGGCGCCAGCTTACGGGCACGCGCCATGTACTCTTCATAGAGCGTGTTGGCGGCACCAGGCGTGGCCTCGTACGGGCGGCAGCGGTAGAGCATCTGCATCATCACGTCGCCAAAGAGCACCGCGTAGACTGCCTGCTTAAGCAGCGCCGGCGTCAGTTTAAAGCCGGGGTTGTCCTCGCCCAGCGCCACGGCCGAAAGCGAGATCACGGGGATCTCGGGGTGGCCGCTCTCGCGCAGGGCCTTGCGGATGAGCGCGATGTAGTTGGTGGCACGGCAGCCGCCGCCGGTCTGGCTGATGACCACGGCGGTCTTGGACAGGTCGTACCGACCGCTCTCGATGGCCTCCATAATCTGGCCCGTCACCAGAATCGACGGGTAGCAAATGTCATTGTTCACATAGCGCAGGCCAGCCTCGACGGCATCGTGGTCGGTCGAGGGCAGCAGCTCCAAGTTGTAGCCGGCACCGCGGAACACCTCTTTGACCAGGTCAAAGTGGATCGGCGCCATCTGCGGGCACAGGATGGTATAGCCCTCGTCGCGCATCTGCTCGGTAAAGGGCACCTTGGGCCATGCGGTCGAGGCGCTCTCACGCTGTGCCTCGAACGTGTACTTGCGGCTCGCGAACGCGGGGGCATCCGTGGAGGGCGCCACCGGCGCGGCGTCGCCCTGCTCGTAGGCCTCGCCCGCGGCCGTGGCCTCGGCCAAGCGCTCGGCCTCCTGGTCCTTGAGTGCCGCCATGAGCGAGCGGATGCGAATGCGCGCGGCGCCCAGGTTGGACACCTCGTCGATCTTGAGCACGGTGTAGATCTTGCCACTGGCCTCCAGGATCTCCTGCACCTGATCGGTGGTCAGGGCATCGAGGCCGCAGCCGAAGGAATTGAGCTGGATCAGGTCCAGGTCGTTGCGCATGGTCACAAAGCGGGCGACGGCGTACAGGCGGCTGTGGTACATCCACTGGTCGACGACGCGGATCGGGCGCTCGGGCTTTACCAGATGCGCGAGCGAATCCTCGGTAAAGACCGCAAAGCCAAAGCTCGAGATAAGCTCGGGCAGGGCGTGGTTGATCTCGGGGTCGTTATGGTAGGGACGACCGGCGAGCACGATGCCGTGACCGCCGTGGTCCTCGACCCACTTAAGAGCCTCCTCGCCCATGGTCTGGATGTCCTCGTGGAAACGCGCATCGGCCTCAAAGGCAGCGTTGACAGCGGCATCGACCTCGGAGCGCGTGATCTTGGGCCCACGCACGCGACCGCGACCGGCTTGCGCATCGGCCACACGGTCGACGGCGAGCACCTGGTACAGACGGCGCTTGAGCTCGGTCTTGTCATGATAGGGCACAAACGGGTACAGGAACTCGATGTTCTGCTCGCGGATCTCGTCGATGTTGAGTGCCAACGCCGTGGGGTAGCTCATGACGATGGGGCAGTTGTAACAGTTGCCGGCGGTCGGATCCTCCTTGCGCTCCCAGCGCACGCACGGCATCCAGATAAAGTCGACATCGCGGTCGATAAGGTTCATCACATGGCCGTGGCTCATCTTGGCCGGATAGCACACGCTCTCGGACGGCATGGACTCGATACCCGCCTGGTAGGTCTTCTTGCTCGACTGGTCGGACAGCTGCACGCTAAAGCCCAGGCGCGTAAAGAACGCATGCCAGAAGGGGTAGTTCTCGTACATGTTGAGCGCGCGCGGAATGCCCACGGTGCCGCGCGGGGCCTCGTCGGGGCTCAGCACCTCGCGGTTAAAGAGCAGCTCGTTTTTCTTTTTGAAGAGGTTGGGGGCCTCGGTCTTCTGCTTTTTGTGGCCGGCACCCTTCTCGCAGCGGTTGCCGGTAATGAAGCGCCTACCGCCGCCAAAATCGTTGACGGTGAGCTGGCAGTTGTTGGAGCAACGTCCGCAGCGGACGTGTTTTTGCGTCACGGTGAGGTGCGCGATGTCCTCGGCAGAAAGAATGGTCGAGGTGCCGTCGGCGCCGGCGCGATCGCGGGCGAGCAGGGCCGCACCGTAGGCGCCCATGCAGCCGGCGATGTCGGGGCGCACGGCATGCACGCCGGTGAGCTGCTCAAACGCGCGCAGCGTGGCATCGGACATAAAGGTGCCGCCTTGGACGATCACCTGGCTGCCGATCTCCTTGGGGTCGCGCAGCTTAATGACTTTGAACAGGGCATTCTTGATGACGGAATAGGACAGGCCGGCCGCGATGTCGCCCACCGTGGCGCCTTCCTTTTGCGCCTGCTTGACGCGCGAGTTCATAAAGACCGTGCAGCGGCTGCCCAGGTCGACCGGGGCCTTGGCATGGATGGCGGCATCGGCGAACGCGCGCACGTCCATGTTCATGGAGACGGCGAAGCTCTCGATAAAGCTGCCGCAGCCCGACGAGCAGGCCTCGTTGAGCATGATGTGCTCGATGACGCCGTCCTTGACGCGCAGGCACTTCATGTCCTGGCCGCCAATGTCCAGGATAAACTCGACGCCGGGCAGGAATGCCTTGGCACCGCGCAGGTGCGCAACGGTCTCGATCTCGCCGGAGTCGGCCTTGAGGGCCTCGATGAGCAGCGCCTCGCCGTAGCCCGTGGTAGTCACGTGGCCGATGGTGCAGCCGGCAGGGATGTGGTTGTAGAAATCGGCCATGATGACCTTGGCCGTCCCCAGGATATCGCCGTTGTTGTTGCCGTACCAGGTGTGCAACAGCTGGCCGTCCTCGCCCACGAGCGCGGCCTTCATGGTGGTGGAACCGGCGTCGATGCCGATGAACACGCGGCCGGTGTAGCCTTCGAGCCTGCCCTTGGGGACGACTTCGGTGTCGTGGCGACCCTTGAACTCGGCAAAATCCTCGTCGGTGGCAAAGAGCGGGTCCAAGCGCTCGACCTCGGCACCCTGCGTGTCGCCCAAGCTGTCGATGGCCTCGATAAGCTGTGGGAACGTGCTGAGCTTGTTGGACTCGTGCGCCATGGCGGCGCCGCTCGCTACAAACAGGTGGGCGTTTTGGGGCACGATACGGTGTTCCTCGTCCAGGTTGAGCGTGAGGTAGAAGCGGCGGCGCAGCTCGGAGAGATACTGCAGCGGGCCGCCCAGGAAGGCGACGTTGCCGCGGATGGGGCGGCCGCACGCCAGGCCCGAGATGGTCTGGGTCACGACAGCCTGGAAGATGGAGGCGGCCACGTCTTCGGGACGGGCACCCTCGTTGAGCAGCGGTTGCACGTCGGTCTTGGCAAATACGCCGCAGCGACTGGCGATGGGATAGATGGTGGTCGCGTTGGCCGCGAGCTCGTTGAGGCCGCTCGCGTCGGTGTGCAGCAGGGTTGCCATCTGGTCGATGAACGCGCCCGTACCGCCGGCGCAGGTGCCGTTCATGCGCTGCTCAATGCCGTTATCGAAGTAGATGATCTTGGCGTCCTCGCCGCCCAGCTCGATGGCGACATCGGTGGCCGGGATAAGGGTCTCGACGGCGCGTTTGCTGGCGATGACCTCCTGGACAAACTCCAGGTCGAGCCACTGGGACAGCAGCAGGCCGCCCGAGCCGGTAATGGCGCAGGTCATCTGGGCCGTCGGCAGCACGGTCGCGGCACCCTCGAACAGGTCGCGGGCGCAGGCACGGACGTCGGTGTGATGGCGCTGGTACTTGGCGTAGACGATCTGGTTGTCGTCGTTGAGCACGGCGAGCTTAACGGTGGTGGAGCCCACGTCGATGCCCAGGTGCAGGTTGCCGCGGGCGGCCTCGGGGTTGAAGATCGCGCCTTCGGGGGCCTGGGCGGCGGCTACGGGCTCAGCGGCGGTAGCGGGCTCGCCAGTGACGGACGCCTCCCCTGCCACGTTCTTGGCATCGGCAACTGCCTCGGCAACTTTCTCGGCTGCCGCGGTCGCGGCCTTCTGCGCGGCGTCCACCACGGCGGGCGCGGCCTCGCGTGCGGCAGCGACCATGCGGTCCTTAATGCCCTCGACGAGTTTGCTCATTGTCTCTCCTCTTAGTTGTTGGACTCGACGGTTGCGGCGGTGTCGACCGCGTCCTCGAGCTGCAAGTTCAATAGCTTCATGCCGTATTCCGGCACGTTGATATCGATGGGTTGGCCATACAGGTCGCCGGGGCGCACAAAAGCGAGCACCGTCATAATGCGCGCCATGGCCTCGGGCGAGTCGGTGAGCCCACGCTCAAACCAGCGCTGAATCATGCCGACCTCGGCGCTCACGACGTAGGTGACGTAGTAGTCAAAGAACGTGCCCAGCGCCAGGCCCAAAATGCCCGTCTGCGCACGCGGCACCACAGCCTCACGCGCGGTGTCGATAATCCTTTTAATAAAGGCCTGGTCGCCGCCCGGACCCAGCAGCGCACCGATTAAGTCGCGGTTGGCCGCAAGATAACGCAGCAGCTCAACCGAACCGGGCGCCGGCTCGAGCTCATCGATGTTGTGATAGAGATCAGGCAGCTGAGCTGCGGTGATGAGCTCAATGCGCTCACGGATCTCGGCCAGCAAGCCGTCCTCGATTTGATTGATAAAGTCGGGGATATCGCGGTAGTGCGAATAGAACGTGCGGCGCGTAAGGCCGGCGCGCTCGGTGAGCGACGCGACATTAATGCGCGAAAGGTCGCCGCTTTCGGCAAGCTCGCTGGCAAGTGCCTGGCGAAGGGCACGCTGCGAGCGAAGGGACCGGCGATCGCATTTCTCGAGCTGGGACAAGCGTCCTCCTTGTTACTCAGCCTGTGCGCTATTGCACAGTGCGAGTATTATTGCACACCGTGTGCATCAACACGTAAAGGCAATATTTAGAATGTGACGAGGGGCAGTCCCTTTGTCACATTATTATTCGATGATGGTGCGGGAGTTCTGCTTGCGCATGGTGGCGAGCATGTGTTTGGGGACGGCGTGGACCATGCAGTTGCCGATGGTCGCGCTCGCGGCGGCCTTAGCTGCATCGCTTGCGTTTTTGGTCGCGTAGCTGTGGCGGAAGCGTTTGAGCATGGCGATGTCGTTGCCGCCGTCGCCGTAGACCGCGACCTCATCCTCGGCAATCCCGTAGTAGCCCGCCAGCCAAGCCACGCTCTCGCCCTTGTTGCACGCCACGTCCGTGATCTCGAACATCACGGGGTCGAACGGCGCGTTGACCACGCGGTCCGAGCGCTCGGCCAGATACGCCTTAAGGTCGCGCTCCAGCTCGGGCGAGGTCACGCGACAGTTGATCTTGCACACATCGTGGCGCAGGATGTCACCGATCGACTGGCCGAAATACTGCTCCTCGTGATAGCCGCCACGCGCACGCATGCCACGCATCACGATACGCTTAATGGGACTGTCCTTTTTAAAGCCCGCCTGGTGCATCTCGAACGAACCGCTCGAGAACATACCATCGGGCGTAGAACAATCAAAACAGATATCCGGAAACTCCTTGAGCAGCTCCTCAGTAATCTGCGGGTCGACGGTCCAGGTTTTGAGCACCTCGCCATGACTGTCGCGCACGATGGATCCGTTGGAGCAGCAGGCGTCAAGCGCCAGGCCTGTAAAGCCATGCTCGCCGATTGGCAACGTCGAGCGTCCGGTCGCGGGAACCACATGCAAGCCGGCCTCGGTCAGCTCGCGAATGGCACGGCGGATAGTCCCGTCCGCCTCGTGCAGGGCGTTAAGCAGCGTTCCGTCTAAGTCACTCGCGAACATCTTGATCATGGGCGTGCCTCTCTTTCGTCTGCACGTTATTTTAGACGAAAGAGAGGCACGCCTATGCAAGGGTGTTCCAACGCGCCAGGGCATTCGCTTCCGCAAAACCACAGTGCCCCAGTGCGTTAAATCAATCGTTACGAGCGACTTTTCAGCCGATAAAACAGCGCCATCGTCAGCGTCAGCACCGCCAGCATGGCTGCGAATACAAACGCCGGTGCCCATCGATCATATGCAATCCCGTACACCAATTGCCCGATCGGCGTTGCGCAGGAAAGGACCATGTAAACGACCGAAAGCACTTTTCCGCAGAGTTCAGTCGGCGCTGCCCGCTGAACAAACGCGATGATTTCAACCGACGCAATGCTTGCCCACACCATGACCCATGCCGAACCAACCGCAAACACGGTGAACACGCATGCATCTGCGCTGAACAGTTGCGCGACAATAATCGGTGCGACTCCAAAACAGATCATCGCAACATATCGACATATGTCATTGAAAGAAAAACGATGCGGCGAAATGCCGACCAAGCCACTGCCGGCAAGACCACCCAAGCCCATAGCAACCTCAACTATCCCAACGCAGGACGATTGCATGCCGAGATGCTTTGTAACAATAATGGGAGCGCCAATCGTTAGCCCAACCAACGCAAGGTTCAAAACTGCCGCAAGCAAAATCACAGCGACCAATGGTGCATTTTGCAACAGATACCGAATCGACTCCCGAAAATCGTTTCGGCATGTCGTACGAGTCGCGCCGTCTCTCATCGTTTCAGATGAGGCATTTTGCTTGAGTGCGACCCCAAACAAGAGAGCTGAAATCGCAAACGCCACCGACGCGGTTGTGCAAAGAGCATCGATGCCAAAGCACCCATAGACTGCCGTCCCGACCACAGGACCCAAGATATTGCTCACCATGGTCATCTGCGAAACCAATGCAGTGGCCCGCTCAACCTTCTCTTCACCCGCCATGCGCACTGTCTCAATTTGGAGCATTGGCTTTAGCAGCGATTGAACGCCATATTGAACACAAAGTATCGCTACTACGACGACCGCAAGAGGCAATGAGTGCTTCATGGGGATAGACAGCAGTGATGCAGTCATCAGAGCAATGCCGAGTGCCACGAGGACCTCGCGATGCCTTCCCCTATCCGCCAAGATTCCGCCAACCGGAGTTGCGAGTACGCCGGGTATGAACGCCGTCGCCACGACGGCGCCATATAACGTTGACGATCCGCTGCAATCGAACAAGTAAAGCGGATACGCAAAGCACAGCGCTGACAGCATCGAATACGTGCACAGCTGCGCAACAAGAAGCTCCGTGAGCCTAATTGGCCGCACCATTTTTGGTTCCAACAAGACGCTGACGTCTCTCAGCCCAGCCATAAGTTCGCTCCCTATACATACCGATAGTATGTATTTATCGACTTGAAAAGGGCGGCCGGAGCTGCCCTCTCAAATCTATTACATACCGTTGGTATCTATATTACCACCTTACCACCCGGCACGGTCCCATACGTCCCAAATCTGCGCCGTTGTCTGAAGCACTTCCTCGCCCAAATCGAGTCCCACCGCGGCAGCCATCTGCGCCAAACATTGAGCGCGAGCGAGCATTCGATCCTTGGTCTCGAGCGGACGGAACAGCGGCAGCAGCCAAAGATTCGCCAACAACGATACGGCCTCAGCCGCTTCGCGCGGGCATTCGCACGCAATGGAGCCATCGTCGATGCCCTCCTCGATCACTGGCAAGAGATAGCCATCGGCCGACTCGTCGAACGAGCCCTGGTACTGCATCGCCAGTAGACGCGAGCTTTTTACCGGATCTGCCGCAGGATGCATGCGTGTCCATAGCTCAATTTGTGGAACGACAGACTCGGGCGCGTACAGTCGCTTGAGCTTTTGGGCTCCGGTCATATTGCCGATACCAAGCGTTGAGCGACGTTGCTCAACAATCGGAGTCATCGCCCGATCAAACGCGGCGTTGAAAATCTCTTCTTTGCTCTTGAAGTGATGATAGACAGCGCCCTTGGTCATGCCATCGAGACGGTCAACGATATCTTGAATGCTCGTCCCCTCATAACCCTGTGCACAGAATAGCTCCAGTGCCGCGTCGAGAATCTTCGCGACCGTCTCCTCGGGATATTTATTGCGACCCATAATCCGCCCATCCGCAACGCAAGTCTTGTGCCTCATTGCAGCATTTTAACGTTGCGGATGGCAGGCGGTCGATCCTACACCGCGGCGGGGCCGTGTTCGCCGGTGCGAATGCGGATAACCTCCTCGACCGGCTCGACCCAAATCTTGCCGTCTCCAACGGCACCGGTGCGAGCAGCGTTGCAGATAATCTCGACAATGCCGTCGACATGCTCGTCGGCGCAGATAAGGGTGAACTGCACCTTAGGGATCGTGTTGACAAGCAACTCGTTGCCGCGTACGTATTCCTTCCAGCCATGCTGTGCGCCGCAGCCCTGCACCTGGTTGATAGTCATGCCGCGAACATCAGCAGCAAACAGCGCATCTTTAAGAACCTCAAGCTTCTCCTGGCGCACGATAGCCGTGATCTTTTTCATAATGAATTCCTCTCCTCAATAAAAGAAATGAATTGCCATTCAATGACGCGGGTTTTCGAGGTGCCCGAGATTGCCCCGAAAGAGGAGCGCCGCGTACTTCGGTACGCAAGCGACGGTTTGAGGGGCAAGGTCGGGTGCCTGGGAAAGCCGCGCGACGATTGAACGGCAAGGTGCGGTACTTGGGGAAGCTGCTAATCGAGTCCGGAGAAAGAAGGATAGGCGCTCTCGCCGTGCTGGCTGGCATCCAAGCCCAGCGCCTCATCGGCCTCGTCCACGCGCAGGCTGCCGCGGAACAGCGCCTTGACCACCGCGGCAATCACCAAGTCGAGCACCAGCACAATAGCGACCGTCACCACAATGCCCAGGATTTGCGAGATGAGCAGCGACATGTCACCCGTGTAGAACAGGCCGCCCTTACCGGTCCACGAAAGCTCCGGCACGCAGAACAGGCCCGTGAGCACGCCGCCCAAGATGCCGCCGATACCATGGCAGCCAAACGCGTCGAGCGCATCGTCGTAGCCGAACTTGGTCTTGAGATGGCTGATGGCCAGGTAACAGACGGGAGAGACGATCAGGCCCATGACCAGCGCCGCCCACGGCTCGACGAAGCCCGCGCCCGGCGTGACCACCACAAGGCCCGCAACCAGACCGGTGCTGGCGCCCACCAGCGTGGGACGACCGGTGTGCACGCGCTCGACGGCAAGCCACGAGACCATGCCCGCCGCGCTGGCCGTCACGGTGTTGAGGATGGCGAGTGCCGCCACGGCGTCGGCCTTAAACTCGCTGCCGCCGTTAAAGCCAAACCAACCAAACCAAAGTAGACCGGCGCCCAGCGCCACAAACGGCACGTTATGCGGACGGTAGCTCACCATGCCAAAGCCGCGACGACGGCCGAGCATTAAGCAGAGAATCAGGCCCGTGAGACCGGACGAAATGTGTACCACGTCGCCGCCGGCAAAGTCGAGCGCGCCGATGATGTCGCCGATAAAGGAACCATCGCCGCCCCAAACCATGTGGGCGAGCGGCGCATAGACCACGAGCAGCCAAATGCCCAGGAAGGCCGTCATGGCACCAAACTTAACGCGGCCTGCCAGACTGCCCGTAACGATAGCGGCGGTGATCATGGCAAACGCCATCTGGAAGGCGATGTTGATGATCTGAGGGTAGACGGCACCATCCGCAGCATTGCCCTCGGCCGCCTGCAGCACCTGGTTGAGCACCGGCAGGCACAGCAGCTGGTCAAAGCCGCCAATAAACGGGCTAGAACCGTCACCACCGTAGGCCAGCGACCAGCCGGCAACAATCCACAGCACACCAACCAGGCCAATGGCGCCAAAGCACATAAGCATGGTGTTGATGACATTTTTGCGCCTGGACAGGCCGCCATAGAAAAACGCCAGACCCGGTGTCATTAAAAACACGAGCATGGTGCAGATGAGCATAAACGTTGTCGATCCCGTATCGTACATTCGCTCCCCCTTGGTCGCATGAACGTTGTCGGCGCCCATCATGCGGCCGAGGGGCAACTGGTGTAGACCAGATACGGCGTTGTTAAACGCTGCGTTGTCGAATGGAAACGGCACCGCAATCTTGGAAACGGCGCGGCAACGGACGCGAAACGAACGGGAAACGTGCGAACGAGAAGGGCGCGCTTGGCTCCGCTCTGGCTAGCGCCGGAACAGCTCGCGGGCTCGGTCGCGGAGGTCGGTAGCTCGGATGACGCCCTCGTAACGATTGATGCGCAGACGCGGGAAGGCGTTAAAGAAGCGTAGGTCGCGGCGGCTGAGTGACACGCTCGGTACCGGGCGGCTCATGCGCTTGCCGGCAAGGCGACGACCGAGCGACGGACGCGGCATGCTCGGCGCGGCATCGGCCACGCGACGGGCAGCGAGCGCCAGGCCGCGAGCACCATCCGAAATAAACGTCGGCATCGAAGCCTTCTCGCGCAGGGCATCGAGCGCCGCGTCGCCCAGCTCGGCCAGCCAAGCGTTAACGGCGCGACCGCGGATATGCGTCTGCGCCACCGAGTCGATCGCCGAATCGGGAATACGTTCGAGCATAGAGTCGGAGGCGTCGGCGAGCGACTCATTGATGCGGTCGGCAAGGTCGGCACGCACACGCTCAAGCTGATCGGACAGACGCCGCCAGCTCGCCAACGAGCACACCGCATCGACCATCATCGCGACCGCGACGATAAAGGCGGACAGCCGCACAATCAGCACCGGCAGATGGCCAAGCAGCCCCAGCAATGCCGGCTCCACTAAACGGCAAATACACAACGCACCCAAGCCAAACGCGCAGGCCCAGTACAGGCAGATGCGTCCGTGCAGGTTAAACGGCAGATGCGAGTAATCCCAAAACCGGGCACCCGTCGTTTTTTCCAACAGCACGCCCACGCTATATTCGATCAGGCTGCATACGAGCGCGGCAGCGACAAACTGGCTCGAGGCGTCTGGGATTCCACGCAGCAGCAGCCAGCACGCGATGCCGCCCGCACCGTAGATGGGACAACACGGCCCTAGCAAAAAGCCGCTGTTGGCAAAGCGTCCGTGGTTGAGCATGGCGCAGACTGTCGACTCCCATACCCAGCCGCAAAAACCGTAGAAGGCAAACGAGAGTACCAGCGCCGAGAGCGGACAGGCGGCAAGCGTCGCGCCGTCAAATGCCATGTCGATCGCGGTTCCCACCGTCTACCCTCTCCTCTTTTCGTTCGATTCGCTGCTCACGTCATCGCCCGCCCTGTCTTTGCGCGGCAGACGGCCGGCAATCGTCTCGCGCAGCGCGCACCATTTATCCGCCAGGCACACAATCCATGCCTCGCGACACGTCGGCGGCACCGGTACCAGCGGAAACATATGGCGCGCGATGATATTCCGCTCGCGCGACGTCAGCTCAAAATCCTCTTCGGCACGCGCCAGGGCAAAAAACGGATGCCGAAAGCCATGCAGTCGATGGCTTGGGTCGGGATCGTGCCAGTCATAGAGAAAGTAATCGTGCAGCAGGGCCCCGCGCAGCAGCGACAAGCGGTCGACGGAGATACCGACGCGGCCCAGGCGCTCGGCAAAGGACAGACTTGCCCGCGCCACCGAGGTCACATGCGTATACACCGTCACATCGCCATGCTGGATAAACTCGCGCGCCAGGTCCAGACGGCCCGCCTGTGCCAGTTGACGGGCAGCATGGTCTACTTCGCACGCGATTTTCTCGGCACGAACGGTATCGGACATGCGGCCTCCTTCCGGCGGCGCTCGGCGGCAAGCCACAGCCTGCACGCAATGAATAAAATCATCGTGGAACTTATCAGTATGGCATCGGACAAAACGTTTTGCCCCACCAGTTGGCGAATTACCGCGCCGCCGTCACATATCAAACGCCAAAATGTGCGAGACTGTCTTGTGCAATTGTGCCGGCCGAGGGAGTGCCGGCGCACGATTCGCATGGAGTAACCCACAACGATGCTGCTTACGCAAACGACAACGCCCGAGGACGTCAAGGCTCTCGATCGCGCCGAGCTTCCGCTGCTCTGCGGCGAGATCCGCCACGCCATCCTCGAAAGCTCCGCCGCCGTCGGCGGGCACGTTGCCCCCAACCTGGGCGTCGTTGAGCTTACGGTTGCGCTTCATCGCGTGTTTAACTCCCCCACCGACAAAATTGTCTTTGACGTGTCGCACCAGACCTATGCCCACAAGGCGCTGACTGGGCGCGCGTACACTTATATCGACCCGGCACGCTACGGCGAGGCCTCTGGCTTTGCCAATCCCGACGAGTCCGAACACGACCTGTTCGCCATGGGCCACACCTCCACATCGGTGAGCCTGGGCTGCGGCTTGGCGCACGCTCGTGACCTGGCGGGCGATGCGTACAACGTCATCACCATCATTGGCGACGGTTCGCTTTCGGGCGGTCTGGCGTTTGAGGGCTTTAACAATGCCGCCGAGCTCGACAGCAACCTGATCATCATCGTCAACGATAACGACCAGTCCATTGCCGAGAACCATGGCGGCCTGTATCGCAATCTGGCCGAGCTGCGCGCCAGCAACGGCACCTGTGAGCGCAACGTTTTCCGCGCGATGGGGCTCGACTACCGCTATCTGGACGCCGGTAACGATGTGTTGGCCCTGGTCGACGCGCTGCAGGAACTGCGCAATATCGATCATCCCATCGTGCTGCACGTCTCCACCGCCAAGGGCAAGGGCTTTGAGCCGGCCCAGAGCGACCCCGAGCGCTGGCACCACGTGGGTCCGTTTGACATGGCGACTGGGCGCAAGCTCTGCCCGGGTCATCCGAGCGAGCCTGCGCCGCGCACCTATGCCGACATTACGGGCGAGGCGCTCAGCGCTGCCATCGAGCGCGATCCGCAGGTTGTGGGCATCACGGCTGCCACGCCCTACATCATGGGCTTTACACCCGAGCTTCGCGCCGCGGCAGGCAAGCAGTTTGTTGACGTGGGCATTGCCGAGGAGCACGCCGTGACCTTTGCCACCGCGCTTGCGCGCTCGGGCGCCAAGCCAGTCTTTGGTGTGTACGGCACGTTTTTGCAGCGCGCCTACGACGAGCTGTGGCACGACCTGTGCCTCAACGACGCCCCCGCAACCATCCTGGTATTTGGCGCGTCGATCTTTGGCACCACATCCGAGACGCATCTCTCGTTCTTTGATATTTCCATGCTGGGCGGTCTTCCCAACATGCACTACTTGGCGCCGGCCTGCATGGAGGAATATCTGTCCATGCTGAGCTGGTCGCTCGATCACCGCGAGCATCCTGTGGCGATTCGCGTGCCCGGCATTGGCCTGGTAAGCCGCCCCGACTTGGCGCCTGCCGAGGACGCCGATTACGGTGTCGCGCGCTACAACGTGGTGCGCCAAGGCCGCGACGTGGCCGTGCTCGCGCTCGGCGATTTCTTTGAGCTGGGCGAGCGTGTGGCAAACCGCTTGGCAGCCGAATACGGTATCGAGGCCACGCTCGTCAACCCTCGCTTTGCAACCGAGCTTGACCGCGAGTTCCTCGACAGCCTTGCCGCCGAGCATCGCGTTGTCGTCACCCTCGAGGACGGCATCTTGGACGGCGGCTGGGGTGAACGCGTCGCGTGCTACTTGGCCTGCACGCCCGTGCGCACGCGCACCTTCGGCATCGCCAAGGGCTTCCCCGACCGCTACGACCCCAACGAGCTGCTCGCTCAGAACGGCATGACGGTCGAGAACATGGCCGCCGAAGCCGTTAGGCTACTTAACGAGTAAAAAACCTCCGCAAGGGAAGCACCTGAACTGCCTCCCATTTCTTGGACACAAGAAATGGGAGGCTTTTTTATGGCTGGA
>CABUDZ010000053.1 GCA_902490445.1 uncultured Collinsella sp. | reverse complement strand
CAGGGTTTGGGGCAGGCACGCCCCAACAAGAAGCTGTCCCAAAGGGGCAAGAATGGGGACTGCGGATGATTTCATGGACCGTCACGCGGCCCTTCCCAGCGCGGAGCGGAACTCAGCCGGCGTGCGGCCACCGAGCGCATCGCTGCGCCTCTCCGTATTATATCGACCGATCCAGCCCCCGAGCTCCTCGATGAAGCGGGCGGGGGGTCCAGTCCGACCAGTCCCGGCCGTGCCAGAACTCCTTCTTGAGCAGGCCGAAGAAGCCCTCCATCGCCGCGTTGTCCGGGCTGCAGCCCTTTGCGGACTGGATTGGCTACACTGATGTGGACAGTTCCGGGAGGGGCGCAAGAGACGGGAAGGCCGCGTGCGCGTTCCTGCGCGAGGGCCGCGGGGAGGGGCTGCCTAGGTACGGCGCCTGTCAACTCGGTCTACGTCTTTGATGACCGGGTCGTACTCAATATCAACTTCACGGATGATGCCAAAACGGTCACCCGTGAGGAAGTGTTGGGTTCGAGTGCTATGGACAATGCTCCAGCATGCTGGGATCGAACTCGCTAGCCGGAATCACACGGTACCCGTGACGCAGCAACAGATCGACGAAAACGCCGTTGCCCGCTGTAAGGGTGCCGCTGAATGTTCCGTCGTAGATGCGGCCCGCGCCGCACGAGGGACTACGGTCCTGCAAGATGCACGCAGCGATCTCGGACGGGCCGCCAAAGTGCTCGCACATATCGAGCGCGCGTTGGGCACCATGGCGAAACTCGCGATCAACCGACACGCCCTCGCGGGTGCGAACCTCACAGCCCACGATCTCGGACGGGTCGCGCGGCGTGGGCAGACCGCCAAAAACCTCGGGGCATACGAGGAGCACCTCGGTCCCCGTACGCTCGCAAGCCTCGACCAACGCGCGGTGGTAATTGTCGAGCCCGTTATACTTGCAGCTCTCGCCCATCAAACAGGCGCTTACCACGATCTTCATTTCCATCCCTCTCAAGCAAAACGCCCCATTTGAGAAAGCTGCTCAAATGGGGCGTCGGCGTTTACTGGCTCGGCCGCGGCTTTACTGCTGCTTTGGCATCAGTGGATTCTCGCGCGTGAGGAGATTCATGAACTCCTCGCCCGTGATCGTCTCCTTCTTGTACAGATAACGAGCCAGCTCATGGAGCTTAAACTTGTTCTCCTTGAGGATCTGCAGGGCGCGGTCGTGCGCATCCTCAATCAGCTTGGCGACGATCGCGTCGACGCGCTCGGCCGTACCGGGGGCACAGGTGAGCGACGTGTCCTGGTTGAGGTAGGCATTCTGAACGGTACCGAGCGCCATCATGCCAAACTCTTCCGACATACCAAAGCGCGTCACCATGTTGCGAGCGAGCTTGGTGGCCTGCTCGATATCGTTGGCAGCGCCGGTCGTCATCTCACCAAAGATGAGCTCCTCGGCAGCACGTCCGCCGCAATAGACGGCGAGCTTGTCCAAGACCTCCTGGCGCGTGGTCAGGAAGCGCTCGTCCTCCTCGACCTGCATGGTGTAGCCCAGAGCGCCGCTCGTACGGGGAACGATCGTGATCTTGGTAACCGGTGCCGAACCCTTCTGGCGTGCGGCAACGATGGCGTGGCCGATCTCGTGGTAGGAGACGACCTGCTTCTCGTGGTCGGACAGCACCGTGGACTTACGCTGCTGGCCGGCGATGACGACCTCCACCGACTCCTCAAAGTCATCCTGAGTCGCGCGTTTGCGACCCTCGCGGACGGCGCGCAGGGCGCCCTCGTTGATGATGTTGGCCAGATCGGCACCCGAAGCACCAGGCGTGGCGCGGGCGATCGCGGTCAGATCGATCGGGGGCTGCGTCTTAACGCTCTTGGCGTGCAGCTCGAGGATGTTCTTGCGGCCGGTCAGGTCGGGCAGCTCAACGGGGATGCGGCGGTCAAAGCGGCCGGGGCGCAGCAGGGCCGGATCAAGGCTGTCGGGACGGTTGGTCGCAGCGAGGACGACGATACCCTTGTGGTTATCGAATCCATCCATCTCGGTCAGCAGCTGATTGAGCGTCTGCTCGCGCTCGTCGTTGCCACTAAAGCCGCCGCCATCGCGCTTCTTACCGATGGTATCGATCTCGTCGATAAAGACGATGCACGGGGCCTTTTCCTTGGCCTGCTTAAACAGGTCGCGAACCTTAGCGGCGCCGCGGCCGACAAACATCTCAACAAACTCAGAACCAGAAATACTAAAGAACGGCACGCCCGCCTCGCCGGCCACAGCCTTGGCGAGCAGGGTTTTACCGGTACCCGGAGGGCCGACAAGGAGAGCGCCGCGTGGCAGTTTGGCGCCGATCTCCTCGTAGCGCTGCGGCTTCTCCAGAAAGTCGACGACCTCCTTGAGGGACTCCTTGGCCTCTTCCTGGCCGGCGACATCCTTAAAGGTCACGCCCACGTCCTTGGAGGCGATCACGCGCGCGCCGGACTTGCCCAGTCCACCGCCGCCAAAACCACCGCCGCCAAAGTTCATCGACGGACCGTCAGCAACCATGGCCTTCTTCATGCGGCGGATGAGCCACCAGCCAATCAGGAAGAAAATCACCATGGGAAGAATGAGGGTGAGCAGGTAGTAGGTCATCAGGCCCGAGTTCTTATCGGGAACGACCGACTCAAGCGAAGCACCGGACTCAAGCACGCGATCGGTAAAGCCCGCGTCATTCGGCACACCGGTCGTCTTGTAGGCGATATTCTCGTCCTCGCCCTTCTTGGTGTAATAAATCGTGTAATCGTCCGTGTTGTACTCGACCTTGTCGACACTCTTCTTATCGAGCGCTTTGACAAACGTCGAGTAATCGGTCTTCGTAATCTGCTGCGTGTGACCGATGTTGGGGAACAGAACGGTCGAGAGCACGAGGTAGACGACGAAGGCGATGAGCACGTAGAGGATCATATTCCGTCTACGTTTATTGTCATCCATCTCCATCTGCTTGAACTCCATCTACTGGGGTTGATAATGTTTTCTAGAATACCCAACCCGGACGGCGATAAACCGACGCCGGGCACGAAAGGACAGAGATGGCATCACTGGGAGTCGGCAAGGTTCAAATCTATACGGGCGACGGCAAGGGCAAGACGACGGCTGCGCTGGGGCTCGCGCTGCGCGCCACGGGCTATGGACTTAACGTACTCATGCTTCAGTTTGCCAAGAAGCTGCACTGCGCCGAACATGACGCAGCTCCTCGATTGGGGCTACGCATCGTACAAGCCAACCGCGACACACCCGAAGCCTGCGCTGCACAGATCATGGAGCTGGCGCGCGAGCAGATATCACAGGTCGACGTTCTGATTTTGGATGAACTCGGCGAGGCCATGCGACGGGGCTTTGTGACGCGCGAAGATGTCGAAGCGTTGATCGCGATGAAACCAACCACCACGGAGCTCGTGCTCACCGGCCGCGGCCTGCTGCCCCTCGCCGACCTTGCCGACCTAGTTACCGAAATGCGCCCCGTCAAACACTACTTCGACGAAGGCCTCCTAGCCCGCCAAGGCATCGAATACTAAATGATCCGAAGGGGACGGAGGAAAACGGATCATTAGGCGGTGGCGCGGCCGAGCCAGTTGCCGCTGTGGTGGTAGATGGTAAACATCGTGGCCGTGATGAGCCAGGTTACGGGGTAAACCAGCAGCAGGTGCTCAAGCGACGGATCGAACGGCATAATCGCAAACACCCAGATCACCCTGAGCACGACGGTGCCAAAAATCGTGAGCAGCATGGGCTGCAAGCTCACGCCGGCGCCGCGAATGGAGCCCGACGCATTTTCGATAATCGAGAAGATCGCGTAGAACGGCGCGATGAAATGAAGAATCGTCGTGGTGTACGCCGAAATCGAAGCATCGTCGACAAACAGACGCGACAACGGGCCCGAGAACACCATCAGCACGGCAGAGAGGCCACCGATCAGCGCAAACGAAAGCACGAGCGACGTGTGGTAGCCCTTGCGCATGCGCTCGTAATTACGCGCGCCAAAGTTCTGCGCCGAGAACGTAGTGATCGATACGCCGAGCGCCTCGGTCACCATCCAGATAATGCCATCCAGGCGCCCAGATAGACCCCATGCCGTGGTGACATCGGCACCAAACGAGTTGACCGACATCTGGATCAGCACGTTCGAGATCGAATAGGCAGCCGATTGAAAACCGAGTGGCAGACCGCACGAGATCATACTCTTACAAATACCGCGATCGATGCCGAGCTTAGACAGCGAAAGACGCCATGCACCCGGAGCGCGCATCATGCGCAACACGATCATCGTTGCATTGGAGCAAATGGTCAGCGCTACCGCGATGCCGCAGCCCAGCGCCTCCATATGCAACACAGCAACAAAGATGATATCCAGCACCACGTTAACAAGGCAGCCAGAGGCAATGATCACAGCGGGACCGCGCGTATCCCCCACGGCACGCAGCAGTGCGGTTCCCATATTAAGCAGCAGTGCCGCAACCATCGCGGCAAAATAACAGCGAGCATAGGCAACGCCCTCGGCAAGTAGCTCGTGCGGCGTATTCATCAACACCAGCATGGGCTCGACAAAAACCATGCCAAGAATGGAAACGACGATGCCGCCCACCAAAGCAAGCGTCATGGCTGTATGGACCGAACGGCTCAGACGCTCGCTATCGTGCTGGCCAAAAAACTGACCCGTGATAACGGCACAACCGGCGCCAACGCCAACGCAAAAACCAATGCAGAGCTCGGTGAGCACCATCGTGGCTTGAATGCCGCCAAGCGCAAGCTTGCCGCCAAACTGACCGACGATATAGGTGCCGATAAGCGTGTAAGCCTGCTGAAAAAACGAGCTAAAGAAGATAGGGACGCACAGCGAAAGCAGCTGCTGCCAAATGACACCCTGCGTCACATCGATAGCCGTAGATTTCTTAGCCACACGCCCTCCCCACCAGCGTACGTCAAACAATAAAACGGCAATTTAAGACCAAAGCCAATACCAGCTTAGCACCGACCGGGATCGGCCGATACACCCCGAATCAGAGCCCGGTGCGAAATATCTGCCTAGTGATACAGCCCCGGCTGGTAGTGGTACTCGTTGCTCACATGCGGACACAGCTGCCAAAAGGCAACAGCACTTGCCGCGGCCACGTTGAGCGAATCGACCCCATGCGCCATCGGAATACGCACGGCGCGGTCGCAGCCGGCAATGGTCTTGGCGCCCAAGCCGGCACCCTCGGTACCCATAAAAATCGCCAAGCGATCAATCTTCTGCAGCACAGGATCGTCCAGCGAAACGGAATCATCCGTCAACGCCATAGCGGCACACGAAAAACCGGCATCATGAAGCGCGGCCAGGCCATCATGTGGCCACACGCGAGCCTCACTGCCAATACGCGTCCACGGCACTTGAAACACGGTGCCCATGCTCACGCGGGCCGAGCGACGATACAGCGGGTCGCAGCACGTAGGGCTCACCAGAATGCCGTCGACATTGAGCGCGGCAGCCGAGCGGAAAATCGCGCCCACGTTCGTGTGGTCGACAATGCCCTCGAGCACGCACACGCGCACAGGGCGCTCCCCCGCCGCCTCGACAACGCCACCCAAGAACTCCTCGACTGGAATCTGTCGGGGGCGACGAAACGCCGCGAGCGCGCCGCGCGTCACGTTAAAGCCCGTCAACTGCTCCATGAGCTCCATCGAGGCCACGAACACCGGGACCGGACCCGCTCCCTCGCGCACAACCAAGCGCTCAAACAGCGGCATCATCTGGTCGAGCCAGCGTTCACCCAAAAGAAAGCTCACCGGCTCGTATCCGGCACGCACCGCACGCTCGATGACCTTGGCACTCTCGGCGATAAAAATGCCCTTCTGCGGCTCCAGCACGCAGCGCAGCTCACGCTCGGTCAGTCGCACGTAGGCATCAAGCCGCTCGTCCTCGAGCGAATCGATTCGCAGCACCTCAACGGCATCAGTCATAGCAGCCAGCCCGCACCTTTCTTTACAGCGCATCTATACCAAACGAGGCGACGCTAAGCGCCGCCCCATGCATTCAAACAATCCGATGATACCGTTCACGCCGGACGATTTACGCCTCAACGCGACGATACGTTACGAACTCATAATCGACACCCTCGTCGCCCTCGCCCGAGGCAATCGTGGCAACACCGCCACGCCGCGCAATCTCCCACGCGGGATCGGCATCCAGATCGGGAAAATACGTATCCACGTCATGCACGCAATGGTTATGCGTAACCTCGGCCTCGGCGCAATGCGGCAAAAACTGCCGATACACCTCACCGCCACCGATCACCCACGCAACGGGCTCATCGGCTACCGCGGTGAGCGCTTCGTCGACGCTATGCACCACGTCGACGCCCTCGGCAGCAAAGTCCTCATCGCGCGTGAGCACGATATTACGACGGTTCTTGAGCGGACGCCCGCCGGGAAAACTCAGCAGCGTCTTGCGTCCCATAATGACCGGGCAGCCTTTGGTGCGCGCCACAAAATGACGCATGTCGGCGCGATTAGACACGACCATGTCACCCTCGCACCCAATGCCCCAATCGTCACACACGGCGACAATGGCGGAAAGCTTACACGTCATGCGCGTCACCTACACCGCAATGGGGATGTTCTTGACCTGCGGGCCGTGCTCATAGCCCTCGACGATCAGATCATCGGTCGTAAACGCATAGAAGTCATGTACATCGGGGTTAAGCGTTGCCTTAGGCGCGGCAAACTGCGGACGCTCGATAAGCTCGCGGACGATATCGACATGACGGTCGTAAATGTGGGCATCGGCGATCACATGCAGCAGCTCGCCGGGAATCATATCGACCGATTGCGCGACCATCATCAGCAAGATGGCGTACTGGCACACATTCCAGTTGTTCGCGGCCAAAATGTCCTGGCTGCGCTGGTTGAGAATCATGTTGAGCGTCGGTTTGTCATCCTGCGGGCGCTGCGTCACGTTATACGTCACGCTGTAGGCGCACGGATACAGGTGCATCTCGGACAGGTCGCTAAACACATAGGTATTCGTCATAATGCGGCGGCTGTACGGCGTGTTCTTAAGGTCGTACAGAACGCGGTCCATCTGGTCGAAATCGCCCTCGGCATAATGGCTCTTCTGCCCAATCTGATACCCGTAGGCCTTGCCGATGGAACCGGTCTCGTCGGCCCACTCATCCCAAATATGGCTGTTGAGGTCATGCACGTTATTGGACTTCTTTTGATAGATCCATAGGATCTCATCCATGGCAGATTTGAGGGCCGTACGACGCAGGGTAAGCGCCGGAAACTCCTCGCGCAGGTCGTAGCGTGCCGTGACACCAAAGTTTTTAATGGTATAGGCAGAGGTGCCGTCCTCCCACACCGGACGGACCTTTTGGCCCTCGGTGGTGGTGCCATGGTCCAGAATATCGCGGCACATGGTTACAAACTGTTGATCAGCTTTGCTCATTGACCCTCCTGTCAGTCGCCTAAAAGCGAGATTCATTGTATCCCAGGCACATGCAGCCCCACAGCCCAAACATATGCCTTCATTTTCTGGCATATGCCAGAAATTCCTTGCGTAAATCTGCGCGTTCGCTATTCTATTATTGACATATGTCAGATAAGGAGCACGTATGGCAGGAAGACGCGAGAAACTGCGCCGCGTCGGGATCATCCCCGAATACCGCGGCTTTACCCCTGACGGCCTAGCCAGCGGAGACGCCATCGACATGACGGTCGACGAACTCGAGGCGCTGCGCCTGTGCGACCTGGAAGGCCTTAACCAAGAGGCAGTCGCAAAGCAGATGGGTATCGCGCGCGCCACGGTGGCGGCTATTTGCAGCCGCGCGCATCGCAAGGTGGCAAACGCGTTGGTCAATGGTCGGGCGCTCATCATCGAAGGCGGCAATATCGCGTACTCCCCCATTACCACGGCAACGGCCGTATGGCCAGCAAAGGAGATCGACACCATGAGGGTGGCAACCACGTACGACAACGGCAACATCTTTATGCACTTTGGCCGCAGCGAGCAGTTCAAGATCTACGACATTCAGGACGGCAAGGTACTCAACGAGCAGGTCGTGGGCACCGGCGGCACCGGCCACGGTGCCCTTGCGGGCCTGCTCGCCAACGGCGGCGTGGACACGCTCATCTGCGGCGGCATCGGCGGCGGCGCTATCAACGCGCTTGCCCAAGCCGGCATCACGGTATACGCAGGTGCCCAGGGCAGCTGCGACGCTTGCGTCGAGGCCCTCATTGCCGGCACGCTCGCGCAGACCGGCGAGGCCACCTGCGACTGCCATGGCCACGGCCACGACCACGAGCACATCCATGAGCACGGCGGATCCTGCGGTTGCCACGGCCATCACGAGAACGAGGGTCACGAGGGCTGCAGCTGCCACTAACAGCAGGCAAACGATGCCATCACGCGTCTGCTCACACAACATATAACGCACCAACGGCGAAGGCCGCCTGGAATACCATCCAGGCGGCCTTCGCCATACACAACTCTACCAGTCGCTACTTTTTATTGCGCATCTGCGCTTCCATATGGCGCAGCAGGTCCATATCGGACTTAGGACCACCTGTTCCCAGGCCGCCCATGCCGCCCAAGCCCATGGCATCCAGACCGGGAATATTGGGCATGCGCATCTTTTTGCCCTTCTTACCCTTTTTGCCCTTCTTGCCACCAGCCTGTGCCTGATTGGCCATCGTGCGCATGCGGCCCATCATCTTGTTCATCTCGCCCCACTGCTTCATAAGGCTGTTGACCTCGGTGGGGGTTACGCCGGCGCCCTTGGCAATGCGGGCGCGGCGCTGGCCGTTGATGATGGAGGGACGCAGGCGCTCCTCCTTGGTCATCGACATGATGATGGCCTCGTTCTTATCGAAGATGCCCTCGTCCAGGTTGCCGCCCATCTGGTTGAGCGCGCGCTGGCCGCCAGGAAGCATACCCAGAATGCCCTTCATGCCGCCCATCTTTTTGACAGCTTTCATCTGGTCGAGCATGTCGTTCATGGTGAAGCCCTCGCGCAGCATACGCTCGGCAGCCTCAAGCTGCTCCGCATCGGCTGCCTCCTGGGCCTTCTCGATAATACCTACGACATCACCCATGCCCAAGATGCGCTTGGCCATGCGGTCCGGGTAAAACGGCTCCAGCGAGTCGGGCTTCTCGCCCATGCTCACGAACTTGATGGGCTTGCCGGTCACCTGACGCACCGAAAGTGCGCCACCGCCACGGGCGTCACCGTCGAGCTTGGAGATGATAACACCGTCAAAGTCAGTGCGCTCGGCGAAGGTCGAGACGACGTTGACGATATCCTGGCCGGTCATGGCATCGACGACCATCAGCACCTGATCGGGCTTGACGGCCTTCTTGATGTCCACGGCCTCCTGCATCATTTGCTCGTCGATCTGCAGACGACCGGCGGTATCGACGATGACCACGTCACGCAGGTGGTCGACGGCCTCCTGGATGGCGCCCTTGGCGATATCGACCGGGTGCTCGCCGTCACCGCGGAAGACCGGCACGCCGATCTCGCCACCGAGCGTGGCAAGCTGGTCGGCAGCAGCGGGACGGTAGACGTCGCACGCGGCGAGCAGCGGCGAGCGGCCCTGCTTCTTGAGCAGGTAGGCAAGCTTTACGGCAGCCGTGGTCTTACCGGAGCCCTGCAGGCCCACGAGCATGATGACATTAGGAATGCGGTTACTAAAAACGAGCTTGCTCTCGGTGGAGCCGAGCATCTCGGTGAGCTCGTCGAGCACGATCTTGACGACGTTTTGCGCCGGCGACAGCGACTCCATGACCTCGGCGGTCATGCAGCGCTCCTTGGTCTTAGCAACGAACTCCTTGACGACCTTAAAGTTAACGTCGGCCTCGAGCAGCGCCATGCGAATGTCGCGCATGGCCGAGGTGATATCGGCCTCGGTCAGCTTACCCTTGCCGCGCAGGCGGTCAAATGTGTCGTTGAGACGATCGCTCAGGGAATCAAACACTGGTTACTCCTTAGTTGGACTCGCCCACCAGGGCGCGGCAGAAATCTTTGGCGTTAAACTCCTGCAGGTCATCGACCTGCTCGCCCACGCCGATGCGAAGGATCGGGAGCTTGAGCTTCTCGGCCACGGCCATGGCGATGCCGCCCTTAGCCGTGCCGTCGAGCTTTGTCATGATAATACCGTCCAGGCCAAGCGCCTCATTAAACTCGAGCGCCTGGTTCAGGCCGTTTTGGCCCGTTGCGGCATCGATCACGAGGACGACCGAGACGGGCATGGGGCCGGCGGCCATATTGGCGGCGCGCTTACGCGTCACGTTAACCACCTTGGCAAGCTCGCGCATGAGTTCGGGGCTTGTGTGCAGACGACCGGCGGTGTCGATCAGCACCAGGTCGCTGCCGCGCTTATCGGCCTCATCGAGCACGTCGTAGCACACGCTCGCCGGGTCGGAACCGCGATCGCGCTTGATGACGGGGACGCCGGCGCGCTGACCCCACACATCGAGCTGCTCGATGGCGGCGGCGCGGAAGGTATCGGCAGAACCGATCACCACGTTCTTGCCGCGGGCAGCCATGGCGCTCGCAATCTTGCCGACCGTTGTGGTCTTGCCGGCGCCGTTGATGCCCACAAACAGCACGCAGCTCGGCGTATCGGAAAACGGATCACGCTCAACAGGCACAAAATGGCCCTCGAGCTGCTCGGCCAGAGCGCGGCGAAGCTGCGGGGCGGTCTTGAGGTTCTTCTTGGCAGCAGCATCGCGCAGGTCATCGGAGACCTGAATGGCGACCTCGGCACCCATGTCACCCATGACGAGGGTGTCCTCAAGGTCCTCCCAAAAGTCCTCGTCGACCTCGCCGCCAAAGTAGAAGACCTCGTTGAGGGCCTCGCGGCTGCGCTCAAGTCCGCGCGAGAGAGCGTCAAAGAATCCCATTATGCATTCACGACCTTTCCGGTTTCGCGATCAAGTTTTTGCGAGACGACGCGGCTGACGCCGTCGGCTTGCATCGAGACGCCATAGAGAACGTCAGCGTCCTCCATAGTACGGCGCTGATGCGAAATGACCAAGAGCTGTGTATCGGAACGCAGCACATCGAGGGCTCCGATGAGCTTGGACAGGTTGGCGTCATCAAGCGCCGCCTCGACCTCGTCCAGCACATAGAACGGCACCGTGCGCGTGCGGTACACGGCAAAGAGCAGGGCGAGCGCCGTCAGACTCTTCTCGCCACCCGACATGAGCATCATCTTAGTAATGCGCTTGCCGCGCGGCTGCGCCACAACCTCAATGCCCGTCTCGGCAGGATGCTCGGGATCGGTCATCTCAAGATGAGCCTGGCCACCCGGGAACAGCATGGCGAAGATCTCACGGAAGTTCGCATCGACCTTCTCGAAGGTCACCAAGAAGGCTTTACGCATCTTACGGTCGATGGCCACGGTAATCTTGGTGAGCGCCTTGCGCGCGCTCTCCAGATCGGCCAGCTGCTCCTCGATATAATCGGCGCGGCGCTTGAGCTGCTCGTACTCCTCCATGGCAACCTGGTTCACAGGGCCCAGGTTGTTAATCTGGCGCACGAGCTGGTTGAGCTCGCGCTCGGCGGCGTCGCGGTCGGTGGGAGCAGGAAGCATGAGCGCTTCCTCGAGCACCGTAGTGCCATCGGCGGTAATGGCCTTGATGGCCGCCTCCACCTGCACCTCGAGCTTGCCGCGGGAAACCTTGAACTCGTTTTGCGTCGCCGTGGCGGCATCGACCCACTCCTTGGCGCGGGAGACCTCGGCCTTGGCGTCTTCGATGGTCTTCTTGAGCGAGGCCGAGTCCGCCTCCTCGAGCGAAGCCTGATCACGCAGACGCGCGGCCCAATCCGATGCGCGATCCAGCAGGGCCGAATAGCGCTCGTGCATGGGGTCGACACGCAGGCGCAGCAGCTCGAGTGAGCGCGAGGCCTGGCGTGTTCCGCGGATACGGCGGTCGATGCCCTCGAGTCGATGCTCCAAGTCGGGCACACGGCCCTTCAGCGAACGCAGACGCTCGCTCGTCTGAGCCAGGCGGACCTTGGCATCGGCGAGCTTGCCGGCTGCCTCGGAATCGTCACAACGCACGCGATCGAGCTCGTCGTTGGCTTCGGCAATCTGGAGACCCAGGTCGCCTGCCTGCGCGCGGGCCTCGTCGCGCGAACGGGTGAGTTCGTCAACGCGCGGGCGCGCAGCGCGAACGGCCTCGGCGGCCTGCTCGCGGCGCTTGGAGATGCGCACGCGCTCGACCTCGGCGTTGTAGGCGCTTTGCTCCAGGCGGCCAATCTCGGAGAGCAGCGAGCGGCGCTCGCCCTCAAGACGGGCGATCTCGCCGGCGGCATCGCCCTCGGCGGCACGCGCCTCCTCAACGGCCGCATTGGCCTCGACGACCTGATCCGACACATGCTCAAACACAGCAGCCAGATCGGGTTCCAGGCCCTCGAGCTCACGGATGCGGCGCTTGCGCTCCAAAGCACCCGAAGCCTCGCCGGCGTCGAGCCCCACACGCACCAGGCCGCCGCAGGCGACGCGGGCGCCATCGGGGGTCACGTAAGTCACGCCATCCACAACCGGCGCCGCCAACGCGGCAGCCAAGTCATCGACCACGTAATAGCCGCCGAGCAGAGCCTCGACAACAGAACCGTAGCCCGCACGAACGGACAGGCGATCAACCAGACGGGTACCGAAAGCACCCTCGGCGGCCGCAGAACCGCTCACGCCGCGCGCTACCAGCAGCGCCTCGCCCGAGGCCTTCTTCTGGTCCAGGGCCGCACGACCGGCACGCTCAAGCGCGGACGTATCGTCGAACAGCAGCGCATCGATATCGCCGGCGAGCAATTGCTCAACCAGGCCCTCAAGCTCGCGCGGGGCCTCGAGCACGTCGCCCAGACGACCCGAGACATCGTCGCCCAGCGCACCCACCAGGCGGCTCACGAGCGGCGAGCTGTCGGCCATGCGGGCATCGAGTTTCTTTTGACTGGCAAGCTCCGAGCGCACCTCGGACAGCTTGTTGCGTGCCTCGCCCTCGCGGGCACGCAGGTCCTTGAGGGCAGCGCGTGCCGTCTCGGTGGCCTCGCGCGCATCGACCTGAGCCTGGCGAGCTTCCTCAAGAGCGTACTCAAGCTCCTCGGCGCGGTCGCGACGGCTCTCGAGCGAAGCCGTGACCTCCTCGAGCTGTTCATCGATCTGCTCCAGGCGCGAGGCGTACATGTTGTCCTCGACCTCGGCGTTGCTCAAGGAATCCTTCACCTTAGCGAGCTCGAGCGCGGCGTTATCGGCCACGCGCTGCACATCGCGCTGTTCGCGCGTAAGCTGCGAAATCTGTGCATCAAGCGCCACGCGGCGCTCGTGGAGCTCGGCAGCGGCAGGACCAGCGGCGTCAACGTCCTCCTGGGCCTGCATGTGCGCACCGGTCACTTCCTCAAGCTGGGCACGCGCGTCCTCGAGCTCCTCGACCACGCGACGACGCTGATGCTCGGAGCTCGAGATCTGACCGCGCATGTCAGACAGGCGCGACACCATGTTGTGGCCCTTTTCCTCGAGCAGGCGCATGTCGGAGTTAATGCGGCCGACCACATCTTGCATATGACGGCGCTGCTCGCCCAGATCGCCCACAAACAGGCCCTTTTCCTCGAGCATGACCTGAAGCTTCTCGAGCTCGCGCTCCTTTTCGCCCATGCGGTACTGCGCAAGCTCCAGCTCGGCGGCACCTTCCTTGGAGCGGCTCTCCAAGTCGTTCCACTGCGACTGCAGCGAACGCAGCTCGTCGACGGCAAGCATCTGCGTAAGCTCGTTCGCGCGCGAGGACAGCTCTTTGTACTTGCGCGCGCGATCGACCTGACGCTCCAGCGGTCGCAGCTGACGGGCGATTTCCTTATTGATGTCGCGGGCACGCGTCAGGTGCTCGTCCATCGACTTAATCTTTTTGAGCGCACGCTCCTTGCGGCGCTTGTGCTTGGAGATGCCGGCGGCCTCCTCGATGAGGGCACGGCGCTCCTCGGGGCGGCTCTGCAAAATGGCGTCGAGCTTGCCCTGGCTGATGATGGAATGCGTATCCTTGCCCAGACCCGAATCGTGCAGGATGTCCTGAATGTCCATCAGGCGGCAGGGACTCGAGTTGATGAGGTACTCGCTTTCGCCCGAGCGATACATGCGACGGGTGATGGCGACTTCGTCAAAGTCGACGGGCAGCATATGGTCCGAGTTATCGAGCACCAGCGTGACCTCGGCGACACCCACCGGCTTGCGAGCCGACGAGCCCGAGAAGATAACATCCTCCATGGCCTGGCCGCGCAGCTGCTTGGCGCTCTGCTCGCCCAGGACCCACAGAATCGAGTCAGAGATGTTCGATTTTCCCGAGCCGTTGGGACCGACGATGACGGTCAGGCCCGGCTCAAACGTCATATGGGCGCGGTCGGCAAACGACTTGAACCCTTTGAGCGTGAGGGACTTGAGATACACGGTTCCTCGCTTAAACAGGCTTCTTGTTGAGAATCACGCCGTTGGTGGTGTAGCCCATGCGGTCAAGTGCCTCGAGTGCAGCGGCTCCCTCGGCTTCCTTCTTTGAGGAGCCGGAGCCGCGACCCTGGCGAATACCATCGATCAACACCACGGCGGTAAAGGTGGGCGCATGCGCAGGGCCCTCGGAGCCGACCAGCTTGTACGCGGGAGGCTCGTGGCCGTCGGCCTGCACGCACTCCTGCAAATACGACTTGGGGTTCGCAGGGTGCTCGGCACGCTCGGATGCCAAATGTGGCTTAAGCGTACGGTGGATAAACTCCGCCGCGGCATCCCAGCCGGCGTCCAGATA
>CABUDZ010000052.1 GCA_902490445.1 uncultured Collinsella sp. | reverse complement strand
ATTCTTGCCGGCGGAGTCGCTTACGCCGACACCCTCGGGCATCTCGACCTTAAACCAGATAAAGTCGGTCTTCTTGGCGACGGGGGCCTTTTCCTTGCTCTCGCTCTTGGCGGTGCTGCCGCCTCCGCCCGATGCGCTCCCGCCGCAGCCGACAAGGGCAAATGCGGCAAAGAGGGCGATGCAAAGGGAAAGAATCGATAGGGTCTTTTTCTTCATGGTGGCGTCCTCCTTGTCTGCCGATGACATCACGGCGCCGCATGCTGTTGGGGTACTGATTGCGCTGGCGGCGGATGTCTCTGTGTGCTGTGCGGCTTATGCCTCCGTTCATTGCTTGTGGCCGTTGCCCGGCCGTGCCCCAACGGGTTCCTTACTTATAGATATGCCCCAGCTTGTGCTGCCCGGGAGTCTCGAAAGGTGGGCCATGTGTCCCATGTTTGTGTCGCTGCCGCCTATCGTGTGCCATAGAAATCCGCGATGGCCAGGTGCGCTGACGCTCATGTGCTTATGGGCTAGACTTAGCACCATTACGTGATCGATGCGGTCGGTCGGCGGTTGCCACCCGACCGATGTATATGACTTGAAGGTGCATGTGCATGAGCCAAGAGATGATGGACAAGACCTGCCGCGGGTTTGCCGAGGCGCTGGCCGCGCGCGAGCCGGTTCCCGGCGGTGGCAGCGCGAGCGCCTTTGTGGGCGCGCTGGGCGCCTCGCTGTGCGGAATGGTTGCCCGCTACGGTGCGACCAATCCCGCGCTTGCTGATCGTGCGGATGACCTGACGCGTGCGTTTGTCCATGCTGATGAGCTGGCCCAGGAGCTTGTCGAGTTGGTTGCCGAGGACGTTCGTGCCTATGGGCAGGTGTCCGCGGCGTACGGTATTCCGCGTGACGATCCGGCTCGAGCGACCGCGATTCAGGATGCGCTGCATGTGGCCGCTATGCCGCCGTATCGCATTATGGATGCCTGCGGGCGTGCGCTGGCGCTGCTCGAGGACATGGCCGACAAGGGTTCGCGTCAGCTGCTGTCCGATGTGGCGTGCGGCGCCGTGTTCTGCCGTTCCGCTATGCAGGGCGCGAGCTTGACGCTCTTTGCCAACACCACGTCTATGAAGGACCGGGCGCGCGCCGAGGAGCTCGAGACCGCGTGCGATGAGCTGCTGGACACGTGGTTGCCGCGCGCCGATGCGCTGGCGCGCCGCGCCGCCGACGCTGCAAGGAAGAGGGGATAGCCATGGCTGAACTGCTGAAGGGCGCTCCCGTCGCCCGCGCGTTGACTGAGGAACTTGCTGCTCGCTGCGTGGCTTTGCGCGAGCGCGGCGTTGTTCCGACGTTGGCTATCGTGCGTGTGGGTGAACGCGAGGACGACCTATCCTACGAGCGCGGTGCGCTCAGGCGCTGCGAGAAGGTTGGCATTGAAGCTCGCCGCGTTTTGCTTCCCGCCGATGTATCGCAGGACGAGCTGTTGGCGGCCATCGAGGACATCAATTCCGACCCCGCTGTTCATGGCTGCCTGGTGTTCCGCCCGCTGCCCGCCGGCCTTGACGAGGACGCGGTTGCCGCGGCACTCGATCCTGCCAAGGACGTTGACTCCATGACGCCGGCTTCGCTGCTCACCACGCTTTCGGGGCGCGGCGAGGGTTTTGCCCCCTGCACAGCCGAAGCCGTGCTTGCTTTGCTGGATCATTACGGCGTTGAGCTGGATGGAGCTAAGGTTGCTGTGGTCGGGCGCTCGCTGGTGATCGGGCGTCCTGTTGCCGCCATGCTTACGGCGCGCAATGCGACCGTGACGACGTGCCATACGCATACGCACGACCTTGCTGCCGAGTGCCGTGCTGCCGACATTGTGGTTGCCGCCGTTGGACGCGCACGTACGATTGGCGTGGATGCGGTTCGCGAGGGCCAGACGATCATCGATGTTGGCATTAATTGGGACGAGGCCGCTGGCAAGCTGGTGGGTGACGTCGATTCTGATGCTGCGGAGCCGGTCGTTAACGCCATCACGCCCGTGCCGGGCGGCGTGGGCGCTGTGACGACGGCGATCCTCGCCAAACACGTGATCGAAGCGGCCGAGCGCGCATCGAAATAGGCGTTTTGGGCTGTTTGAGGGGTTAGTTCTATACCCCGTGGACAAAAAATGCCAAATATGAGTACTGTTGCCAAGATAGTCACATATATTTTAGGTCAAATAGGCTCTCTAACGATATTTATTATCGATAGAGAGCCTATTTTATTGGACCTATGAGGAATTACATCATCTAATTTTTGAACAAATGTAGACTTTCGACACCCATACGTAGCAAAATTGCTGTTACTAAATTGGTGACAGTACTCATATTTGGCATTTTTTGACCACAGGGGTTGCCAGCGCCGTGGTTTCGCCCTTTCTGCGCCGAAGCGATACACTGTTATCGTTTGATTTCTTCGCTCAAGGAGGATGCGCATGCCGTGCACAACGATTTTGGTCGGTAAGAACGCAAGCTACGACGGGTCGACCCTGGTCGCCCGCAACGAGGACTCGTCCAACGGGGTGTTTGAGCCCAAGCGCATGCGCGTGGTGCATCCCGACGAGCAGCCGCGCGTCTACACGAGCGTCCTGAGCCACCTGACCGTTGAGCTGCCCGATAACCCCATGCGCTACACGAGCGTTCCCGATGTTGTCCCGGGCCACGGCATCTGGGCGGAGGCCGGTTTCAACGAGCTCAATGTGGGCATGTCCGCAACCGAGACGCTCACCACCAACGAGCGCGTTCGCGGCGCCGACCCGCTCGTCGACTACGTGCCCGCCAAGGGCAAGGAGGGCGAGGACGGCTATGTTCCGGCGCAGCCCGGCGGTCTGGGCGAGGAGGACATGGTGACCCTGGTGCTGCCATATGCCAAATCCGCCCGCGACGGCGTACGCATTCTGGGCGACCTGCTCGAGCGCTATGGCACCTACGAGAACAACGGCATTGCCTTTAGCGACGTGGACGAGATCTGGTGGCTCGAGACCATCGGCGGCCACCACTGGATCGCCAAGCGCGTGCCCGATGACGCCTACGTGACCATGCCCAACCAGCTGGGTATCGACAGCTTTGACCTGGATGACGCCGAGGGCGCCCAGGCCGACCACATGTGCTCCGCCGACCTGCGCGCCTGGATGGCCGAGTGGCATCTGGACCTGACGCCGGGCGTTGAGGGCGACGGTCCGGCGACGGTCTTCAACCCGCGCGAGGCCTTTGGCTCGCACAGCGACAGCGACCATGTCTACAACACGCCGCGCGCGTGGTACATGCAGCGCTGCCTCAACCCCAGCGATGTGTGGGACGGTCCCGAGGCCGACTACACGCCCGAGAGCGACGATATCCCCTGGAGCCGCGTGCCCGAGCGCAAGGTGACCATCGAGGACATCAAGTACGTGCTTTCGAGCCACTACCAGGGCACGGAGTACGACTGCTACGGCAGCAAGGGCACGCCCGCCACACGCGGCGCCTATCGCCCCATCGGTATCAACCGCAACAGCCAGCTCGCCGTGCTGCAGCTGCGTCCCTATGCGCAGCCGGCCTATCGCGCCGTGCAGTGGATGGCGTTTGGCTCCAACTCGTTTAACGCGCTGGTTCCGCTGTACGCCAACGTCGAGACCATGCCCGAGTACTATGCCGACACGCAGGCTCGCGTGACGTCCGAAAACTTCTACTGGGCCAACCGCCTGATCGGCGCGCTGGCCGACGTCCGCTTCCATGAGTGCGGCCGCGCAGTCGAGGATTATCAGGAGAAGGTCGGCGGCATGGGCCACAAGCAGATTCATGACGTCGACGCTGCCGTAGCCGTTCTGCCCGAGGCCGAGGTGCCTGCCGAGCTTGCACGCGCCAACGAGGAGTTTGCCGAGCTCGTGCGCGTGGAGACCGATGCCCTGTTGGGCAAGGTGCTCTACACCACGAGCTGCGCCATGAAGAACTCTTTCGCGATGAACGACAACGTGAGATAGGGATTTCCCGTCGATCGAATAGCGCTAAAACACTTTGTCGCTTTCACTCAATCTTGGGTACAAGAACGCCAATGCAGTTGTTTGTGATTGGAGACAACCATGGTTATGAAACTCGATCAGCTTGTTAACGGTGCCATCAACGTGGGCTTTGGCGCTGCCGCCGTTGCTGTCGAAGGCGGCAAGAAGGTCCTCGACGACCTTAACACCAAAGGCGAGCAGGTCCGCAAGGACACCGCCACCCCCGATATCGCCCGCAGCGTGTCCGACATGTTCGAGCAGGCCGGCGGTACCATCTCCGATCTGACCGAGCGCTTGGGCATGCAGGGCGAGACTGCGGCACAGCGCGTGCTCGACGAGCTCATCCTGGCTCGCGTCCGCGTTATGACCGCTCCCGAGCGCACGGCCTTCCTGGCCCATGTGCGCGACATCGTCGATTCGGTCGAGGACAACGTGACCTCGGTGCCCGTCGAGTCTGTTGAGCCCGACGATGCGAAGGATACCGAAGAGGCCGAGTAGCAGCGCAGATGGCAGATTCCACCACCGATTACAACAATCTAGATCCCTTGGGTGACGAGGCGGCGGTTGTCGATGAGGTCGATGCCGCCGTCTCGGGCGCTCGCAAGAAGCCGCGCGCTGTCGATATGGTCCCCGAGGAGCCCGACGCGATGGCGCCGGACGAGGAATACCAGCTCACGCCGGCGGGTCGTCGCGAACGCATCGGGCAGATTGTTCGCCTGGTCAAAAAGTACCGTGTGTGGGATAACCTCACGCCGGTTCGTTTGCGCCGCCTGCTCGAGGAACTCGGCCCCATGTTCGTCAAGATGGGGCAGATTCTGGCCAACCGGTCCGAGATTCTGCCGCAACGCTTTTGCGACGAGCTGCGTCGTCTGCGCTCCGACGTGGAGCCGGTGCCGTACGAGGTCGTACTCAGTTGTCTGGAAGAAGAATACGGCCTGCGCCTGGGGGAGATGTTCGACGCGATCGACCCCAATCCGCTCGGTAGCGCGTCGCTCGCGCAAGTGCACCGCGCTCGTCTGGTGACGGGCGAGGACGTGGCCGTCAAGGTGCAGCGCCCCGGTGCGCAGCAGGTTATGGCGCAGGACATCGATATCATCCGCTCGGTGGTGCGTATCGTTTCCAAGTTCGTCAACACCGATCAATTCGTTGACCTGCACGGCGTAGTCGAGGAGTTGTGGACCTCGTTTCGCGAGGAGACCAACTTTTTGGCCGAGGCCAAAAACCTCAACGACTTCTACGAGTTCCATAAGAGTGTTCATGGCGTGACGTGCCCTAAATCCTATCTGGACCTGTGCACCGAGCACGTGGTGGTTATGGACTACGTCGACGGCATTTCGATCGCCGATCCTGAACGCTTGGTGGCCGAGGGCTATGACTTGGAAAAGATCGGTGCCGCAATCGTCGAGGACTACTCGACGCAGGTGCTCGATGACGGCTTTTTCCATGCCGACCCGCATGCGGGAAACATCATTCTCAAGGACGGCATCGTTTACTTTATCGACTTGGGCATGGTCGGACGCATGTCGAGTCACGATCGCGGTATCGTCAAGGACATGATTTTCGCCGTGGCCGAGGGCGACGTGCCCAAGCTTAAGGATTCGCTCATGCGCTTCGCCGTGACGCGTGGCGACTCGGCTGAGCTCGATCATTCGGCCTTTTTGTCCGATTTGGACTTTATCGTGGCTGACTTTGCGGGCCTTGACCTGAAGGATCTGGATATCGGCGAGTTTTTGACCTCGCTGTTAAACCTGGCGCGCAAAAACGACGTTGAGCTGCCGAGCGTGGTGACGATGTTCGCGCGCGGCATGGTGACGCTTGAGGGTTTGCTGACCGAGTATATGCCCAACGTCAACATGATTCAGATTATCCAGGCGCACATCAAAAACGAAAAAAGCACCTATGCGCGCGTGCGCGACATGGGACGCGATCTTGCCGCGAGCAGCTATCGCGCGGCGAAGGGCTCGCTCGAGGCGGCCGAGTATCTGGGCTTGGCTTCGCGTATGCTCACGCGCGGCCAGCTTAAGGTGAACACGCAGATCATGAGCAGCGATAAGGCGCTGCGACAGCTAGGTGGGATTATCGACCGCATGTCGATGGCTATTGTGATCGCCGGCCTGTTTATCGGTTCGTCGGTGGTGTACTACGCGCGCATCGAGCCGGTTGTGTTCGGCATTCCGGTCATTGGCTTTTTGGGCTACGTGAGCGCGCTGGTGCTGGCACTTATGCTGGGCCGCAATATCTGGCTCAACAGTCACGGCGGCAAGCACTAGAGGCCGCGACCGTCACCGCATTTTCCTATCGCAAACAATAGCTTTTACCTTGGGCTTCGCCTGCGTGCGAGGCCCTTTTGCGTGATACCATTTTGACGGTAATAATCGATGGCCTAGATGGTGGTGCGGAGACGCATGAATACGCGGTTTACCTGCGCGTTTGGGAGAATTGGGGTGCAAGTCCCCGGCTGTACCAGTAACCGTAATTCCTCTTGGCTCGGGATGTTCGCGTCGCAGATCGGACGACGTGCCCGAGTCGTTAAGGTTAAGTCGGATCGCCTCCCATCTTGCATGCGGCTGCGGCGTATGCCGCCGGTGTGCATAGGGCTCTGGAGGGAAGGGGGACCCCGATGGGGGAACTCGAGCGCAACATGCGCGATGACGTGGGGCAGCCTCAAGGCAACGCTCCAAGTACAGACAATGGGAGGCAAATGGATATGTTTGTGGACGAGCGCCAGCGCGTCTCGCATCGCCGTGGCGCAATTGCGCGCGGCGTAGCCAAGCGCGGCCTGGTGGCATTCCTGGCCTTCGCGATGGCCTTTGGCACCACGCCGGCTCAGCTGTGGGCCGAGGGCGCCGAGGGCATTGCCGAGGCTGTGGCTCAGGCTGCGACACCGAGTGAGGGCACGGGGGCCGCGGACGGTGCTGCCGACCAGGGTAAGGCCGAGGTTTCGGATTCCGAGGGCGCGCCTGCAGCTAGTGCCGCCACAACAGAGGCGGCAACTGGCGACGAGGGCTCGGCGACGGGGGAGAACCCTACCGCGAGCGAGCGGTCTTCGACGGCATCCGCTGGCCAAGCAGGATCTGCCGCCGCGACTGCCGTCCAGACAGAGAACCCGACAGAAACCGGCGATGTCGCCAAGAAGCAAGTCGAGGTCTCGTTCTCGATTATCGGCATCGATGCCGACGGCAAGGCTCAGACCTGGGTGGCACCTACGCAACTCAAGCTCGACGAGGGCGCGACGGCTGCGGACGCCTTCGTTAAGCTGCAGCAGAAGGTGGGCTTCAAGGCGAAATACGATCCGAACACGGCATACGGTTTTTACCTCGAAAGCATCACGTCCCCGAGCGATGGCCGCACGCTTGCCTTCGATCCGGCGACTTATGCCTACTGGCAGCTGTTTGTTGACGGCGCGTCTTCCTCGGTTGGCGCGAGCGGCGTCAAGCTCACCCAGGGGCAGAAGATTGAGTTTGCCTATACGGCTGGTAGCTCGTCCCCTGTCGTTAAGGACCAGGTTGCCGCAAATGTGACCGTCATTGGTCGCGATGCCCAGGGCAAGACTCAGACTTGGGTCGATAACGCGCAGTATGTGGTGACGTCCGGCTCGAACGCACTTGACCTTACGAAGGTCGCGCTCGAGGCGAATGACATCGATGCCGTTGTTGCGGGCTCCTTCATTCTGAGCCTTAAGTACAACGGCGTTGAGCTGGGTAAGCCGCTCGATTATTCGACCTATTGGCAGCTGTTCATCAACGGCAAGTCGAGCGACTGCACGGCAGACAATGTCACCATTCATGCTGGCGATACCGTTACGTGGTTCTACGGTGGCTGGGGCGACCAGTTGCCCTCCGATTCTGTCCATGCTTCCGTTCAGGTCCTCGGTAAGGACAAGGACGGCAAGCAGCAGGTTTGGGCTTCGACGGGTCAGATGAGTCTCAAGGCGGGCTCTACTGCCAAGGATCTGCTGGAGCAGACTGGTCTTGATCTCGTTGCTAGTGAAGAGTCTTGGGGCTGGTACCTCAGCGGCATTAAATCGCCGCTTGACGGTAAGACCTATAAGTATGATCCTGCGACCCGCAGTTATTGGCAATTCTATGTAAATGGCAAGTCCGCCACGGTCGGTGCCGGCAACTACGAGCTCCAAGAGGGCGACGCCGTCACCTTTATGTATGGTGCTGACGCCGATGCCCTCCCCGGTCAGGTTCTTGGGTCTGTCGATGTTGTCGGCCCCGATGTCAACGGCAACAATACTTGCTGGGGCTCGGCAAGCAGTGTTTCTTTGCCCGAAGGCTCTACTGCCCAGAACCTTATTGAGACGGTCCTGAAGGCCAAGGGCGTTACGTACAACGGCTCCCAGAGTGGTGAGTACTGGTTCCTCAATTCCATCAACTCGCCGTTCGATCACAAGCCGTATGCCTGGGATGCTGCGACCAATAAATCTTGGCACCTGTATATCAATGGAGAGCCCTCCTTACTCTGCGCCAACCAGATTACGCTCAAGAGCGGCGATAAGGTTACGCTTGCCTATACCACCGACGATTCGCCCATGCCCGATCCCGACAAGATTGTCGTGGACCCGAGTGCGACGACTCCTGATTGGGATGCCGAGTGGGCCGGCTACGGCAACAGCGGCAACGGTACGTCCGTTACGGACGCCAAGACGCCTGCGCAGGCCGCCGGTCTTAAGTGGGCCTTCGATTGGAAGGCCGAGTCTGGTCAGCAGTATGCCAACTGCAGCGAGCCTGTCATTGCTAACGGTTTTGTGTACATCGCGACCGAGAACGAGCTCATTAAGATCGATTCGTCCACGGGCAAAAAGGTTGCCTCTGCGCCGCTTGCCTCCAAGGTGAGCTATACCTCTCGTCCGATCTATACCAATGGCCTTATCATCGTTCCGCTCAACGGCGGTGCGGTCCAGGCGATTACTGCAGACAAGCTGATCTGCAAGTGGCTGACGCCTGGTTTGACGGACTTGACGCAGAGCTCCTGCACCGTCGTTTCGGACGGCGAGTACGTCTATGTAGGCTCGGTCGATATTTCGTATGACGAGAATTACAACGCGACCTACGGCAACGGCTCCCTGAAGCGTATCAAGATTGCCACGGGCGAAGTCTCTTGGCAGAACATTGACCCTTCCGAGGGCTATTATTGGACTGGCGCTGCGCTGACGGATAAGTACACCATTGTTCCTACGAGCGCGGGCACGCTTAAGTGCATTGATAAGACGACGGGCGATGTCGTTTCGACCATGAAGCTCGGCGCTGTCGCAAATGCCGATTGCATTGCCGATCCGTCCAATGGTTCGACCTTCTATCAGATGACGCACGACGGAAAGCTCCATGTGATTTTGCTTTCGGCAAAGGGCGTGCTGAGTGAACAGAAGACGGTTGATCTGGGCCTTACGAATAATCTGAGCGCCCCTGCGGTGTCTGGTGACAATCTGATTGTCGGCGGACAGACGGCTACGGGCTCTGCTCTGGTTCTCTATAACCTGAAGACGGACAAGACCACGATGGTCGCTGCTGCCGACGGCAAGGCGCTGCCGGCTGGCCTCAACGGTATTGCCGCTACTCCGCTGGTGAGTGTTCAGGGCGGCAAGACCTATGTGTACTTCACCGTGAACAGCGCGGATAGCAAGGATTACGTCAACTACTCTGCTGGTGGTGGCGTGTATCGCTATACTCTCGGCGATGCAGAGGCGACGCAGATCTATGATGCGGCCGGCCATTACCAGTACTGTGACTCTCCGGTCATTGCCGATGCTTCTGGCAACCTGTACTACATCAATGATTCGGGTACTCTGTTCAAGCTGGGGGCTGTTGAGTCTTGGACGGTTGCCTTTAATTCCAACGGCGGGTCTGCTTGCGACACTAAGTTTGTTGCTACGGCCGACGGCAAGCTGGTCAAGCCGGCCGATCCGACGCGCGATGGCTACACTTTCGGCGGTTGGTTCACCGATGAGGCTTGCACGCAGGCGTATGACTTCAGTACGCCAGTGACGGCCGATCTGACACTGTATGCCAAGTGGACCAAGAATGCCGTTAACCCTGGCGGCAATGGCGGTTCTGGCACTAATGGTGGCAACGGTGGCGCTGGCAACGGTTCCGGCGCTGGCGCTGGCACTGGCACGGGTTCCGGCTCTGGCTCTAAGGGCCAGCAGGCCGGCGGCGCTATCGCCCCGGGTCATAAGCCGACGACCAAGACGACGGTGTCGACCAAGACCGAGACCAAGGACAACAAGTCCGACAAGAAGGACACCGATAAGTCCGATAAGAAGGACGAGAAGAAGTCTGACAAGAAGGACAGCAAGTCCGACAAGAAGTCCGATTCCAAGTCCGATACGGGTGCTGCTTCCACGACCACTGCTAAGAAGCCCTCTAGTGCCTCCGAGCAGGAGGCTGGCACCAACCCGCTCGCCATTGTTGGCGTTGCCGCCGGCGTCATCGGTCTCGCCATCGTCGGCGTGTTCGTGTTCACCAAACGTCGGTAGGTGAGGGCTGTGTCCAATAAATCCAAGGACGCTGACCCCAAGCAACCAGATTCCTCGTTTATCCAGCTTGACGATGCAAAGCAACAGGGCGCCGCTTCGGCGGCGTCCGCCCCTCGTCGCAAGACGCTCCTCGGCGTCCTGACTGCCGCGTGCACCATTCTGATCGTCGTCTCGCTGGGTTTCGTCCATCCTTCCGAGAGCGGTGCCTGGTCCATCGACTGGATCATTCAGACCGTGACGGGGGAGAGCGTCGTCACCAAGGACACCAAGGTGTCTGGCTCGACTACGACTTCGGGCGAGGCCAGTTCCAAGGATTCCAAGTCATCGAATGACGCAAAAGATGAGTCCAAGCATTCTGATGAGTCCAAGTCCAAGGACGATTCCGAGTCTTCAAACAAGGAATCGGACAAGAACTCGGATAACAAGAAGTCCGAGGACCAGGACGGCAAGAAGTCTGGCGATAAATCCGCTGCCCAAAATACGGGAGCCGGTGATACTTCCAATGCGTCTGGCGGTGGCCAGTCGTCTGATGGAGCCTCATCCTCTAATGGTGGAAACGCCTCCTCGGGCGGCCAGAGCGGCTCGCAGGAGTCCAGCTACGTAATAGTGACGGTTTCGGTCACATCGAGCGCTGTGGGCAATCCTGTGTCTTCTGGTGGCACCTTTACCTTTAACGAAGGCGCTACCGTCTATGATGCCCTGTGCGCGCTGGGCCTTTCCGTTAACGCACATGGCTCGTCGTACGGCACGTATGTCTCCGCGATTGGTGGTTTGGCCGAGAAACAGTACGGTGGCACGAGCGGCTGGATGTACTCCGTCAACGGCGCAACGCCCATGACGGCCTGCAGTAACTACGTTCTCTCCAATGGCGACAACGTGGTCTGGTATTACGTTACAGGCTAGGGACCTCGACATAGTGCGCCAGACGGGCGGTTCGGACAAACATCCGGGCCGCCCGTTTTTCATGCGAATGGGACTGGGTCGCCGGGTCTCTCGGCAAACAAAAAAACCGGTTGGAACGGGAATTCCAACCGGTTTTACATTCAAGCAAATAGTGAATCGACTACGACCGTGCGCCCTCGAGGAAGAAGCGGCGGCTGAAGTAGTTGTACCAGGTGACGAGGAACGTGGCGATGGCCTTCATGGCCTGGTAGCCGATGCTCAAAAACGTGACGCCCACAAACATGTACAGGTCGTTGAGGCCCAGGCCGATCACCGACAGGATGGTGAAGATCGTGAACTCGCGCTTGCGGCTCATGCCCTCGCGGTGGTCGAACACGTACTTCATGCTGAGCCAGTAGTTGACCACGACGGACGTGATGAACGAAACCGTGGTGCTCATCAAAAAGTCGAGGTGAAACAGCTCGACGAGCGCAATGAGCATACCCCAGTCGATGCCAAAGGAGACAAGACCCACGACAGCGAACTTGAGGAACTGCTTGGTATGAGGTTGTGCCAGTGCCTTGCGCACGTAATCACATCCAATGCGTTGATGAATCGAGCAGAGGATACTTTAGAGCTTTTGCAAGGGAAACGTAAGGTCCTTGCCAAGAACTATATGAACTCGCCAAATTTTCAAGAGCTAATCCGCAAACGTTGAAAACTTGCCCGTAAACGAGCAATGCCCGCGAACAACACGGCGCTCGACGCGCGTCATCCGTGGGCATTGTAAAGCTGTAAGGTTGCGAGTTACTTGGTCTCGTCGCCTTCCAGGAAGATCTTTCGGGTCACAAAGTTGTAGACCATGACAAGCGCGGTGGCGCAGATCTTGGCGATATTGGCCTCGAGTCCCAGGCCGGCGTTGAGTGTCAACACGATACCGTCGTTGAGTGCCAGGCCGATCACGGACAGCACGACAAAGATAATGAACTCGCGGCGGCGGCTTATGCCTTCCTTGTGCGCAAACACGTATTTCATGCTTGCGAGGTAGTTAAAGATGAGTGAGATGATAAAGCCGCTGGTGTTGGCGATTAGGATGTTAAGGCCCAGACCGTAGTGGAGCAGATTCATAATGCCAAAGTCGATGACCGTGGCAATGACGCCGACGACGCCAAACTTCATGATCTGCGCAAGGAGCTTTTGCATGGTACCTGCCTTATGGTGGCGCCGGGGCGCCGCGGGGATGACAAACTCAGCAAGTTTAGCCAATCCCCGCGGGTGGGGCTAGACGCGCTCCTCGATAGCACCGTTTCTATATGCATCGAGCAGCTGGCGCAGATCCTGGATCTGGCTGCGAATCTTGGCGCCAGTATCGGTGTCGCTCACCATGCGGCGACGGTCTGCTTGGTCAAAACGGTTGGTCTCGCTTTCGATGTCCACGTTGCGCGTGAGTGCCTCGGCAACCGTCGTAAAGGCCCGGTGCGACTTGAGGCGGCAGCCGCGCGAGCTCGAGATGAGCGTATAGCCGGCGATACCCGTCTTGGGATGGTAAGCGCGGCAGAAGCCGCCATCGATGACCAGCAGTTTGCCCTCGGCGCGGATGGGCTGCTCACCCTTGGTGGTTTTAACGGGCGTGTGGCCGTTGATGATGTGGCCGGTCGGTGAACATGCCATGGGCACTACGCCAAACTCGCGCATGATGTCATCGCAGACCGAGGGCGACTTGGTAAGCGTAAAGTACGGGTCCATCGGCTCGACCCAGGTGCTCTTATCGGCGATATAGGCGCGCTCAAAGGTACGCACCAGGCGTCCGCTGGCGGGTGAGTTAAAGCCAATCCACAGGTACCACATCCAGTCGAGGGCGTCGCGGTCGCCCACGCGCCAGGCGCGGCGGGCGATGTGGTCGCAAAAATCGAGATAATCGCGGCCAGCGTGCCAGGTGCCCAGACAGTTCATGCTGCTAAAGGTGCCGTCTTCGTTGAGCGGCACGCAGCCATGGAACAGCAGGTTGCCGTTGGCGACCTTGTACATCGAGCCGTGGGAATAGAGGAAATCGATATGGCGATGCAGGTGATCGGCGGTGACAAACTCGGACACGAGCTTGTCGATGATGTGCTGCTCCTGGGGCGTGAGCGTATAGGGGTCCGCCGGGTCGACGGTGGGGAAGTCGTTGGTCGTGAGCGGCCACACACTGCCGTCGGCGAGCGTGACCGTGCCGGTGTCGTGATCGATTTTGTCGAGTAACAGGCGGTCGGTCATATCGAACTCGGGGTGGCGCTGGATAATCTGGCCCTCGAGCTTAAAGAGCAGCACGTTGATGGCCTTGATCAGCGGGGTGATGGGCTCACCGTCGGTGTAGGTGGCATCGGCAAAGGCGACAAGCTCACGCAGCGAGATGCCGTAGTCGTTCTCCAGGATCTCGTAGTTGTCGTAGCGTAGGTTGTTGCGCAGCACCGTGGCGATGCAGGCGGGCTCACCGGCCGCAGCGCCCATCCACAGCAGGTCGTGGTTGCCCCACTGGATGTCGAGCGAATGGTAGGTGAGCAGGCGGTCCATAATCTTGGCCGCGCCGCCACCGCGGTCGAAGATGTCGCCCACCAGGTGCAGGTGGTCGACGGCCAGGCGCTTGATGAGCGAGGCAAGCGACTCGATAAAGTCGTCGGCGCTTGCGGTCTCTAGGATGGACTCCACGATGCGCTCGTGATAGCGCACACGATAGTTGTTCTCGTCCGGATGCGTGTGCAGCAGCTCGTCAATGATGTAGGCGTAATCGCGCGGGATAGCCTTACGCACCTTGGAGCGGGTATAGCGGCTCGAAAGCGAACGGGCAACCACAATGAGTTGGTCGAGCATGGTCTTGTACCAGGTGGGGGAGTCCTCGTGCTGGCTGCGGACAAGCTCGATCTTCTCGCGCGGGTAGTAGATGAGCGTGCACAGCTCGCCCTTTTCGTCAAAGGTGAGCGTGTCGCCAAAGATCTCGTCGACATGTTCGCGCACGACACCCGAGCAGTTGTTGAGGATGTGCATAAAGGCTTCGTACTCGCCGTGCACGTCGCTCATAAAATGCTCGGTGCCCTTGGGTAGGTTGAGGATGGCCGAGAGGTTGATTATTTCGGTAAATACGGATTGTTCGGTGGGGAACTGTCTCGACAGCAGGCGCAGATACTTGAAGTCTTGCGGATTGCGATCGAATGCGACCATGAAACACCTTCCGATGGGGTTGGTAAAACTGATAAACAACATCAGACGTTTATCAGTATGCGATGCTTTTGTTTCGATTTGGAATGGACGGCCGAATTGTTAGCCGAACGGTTTGCTAAATCGATTTAGTTGAGGTTGATGTGTCGGTTAAGTGGAGACGAGGGGGGTGATTTTGCCTATGTTGGTCCATAGCGGGGATGCGGATGTTCATGATAAAGATATTCAATGCAAATGGTTCGAATTGGTAAATAGTGGACATTTGTATCGTATATAGGCTAGCTGTGCGAT
>CABUDZ010000051.1 GCA_902490445.1 uncultured Collinsella sp. | reverse complement strand
TGCGTGAGGAGATGAAACGTTCTGCGTCGGAAGTGGAAACCTTCATGAAAGATCCCTGGTTCCGGAGTCTGCGCCAAACTATGATTTTGTAGTCAATACCGATCTGATAACGCAAGCCATGCCGGTCCTTGGCGGCTCTGCAGCGTTTGCCGTGCAGGTTGGAGCGGAAAACGAGTTGCTTGTCCCATTTATGATGCAAAACACCAACGATTACTTTGAAGATTACGAGACCGTCCGTTTTGAGAAGGCTTTTCCCGGGACTTATACGATGAAGATGACCGATCTGCCGGAGAGAAGGCTCTTAAGGTTTGAAGTGAAGTAGCTCGAGAGTTAGGCAAAATGGGTCCATCGGCGGTACCCGCGCCCGATTTCAGGCGCTCCGACTCGGAATCGGGCGCGGGACGAGGCACCTTCGGTGTCGGCCGGATTACCGCTTCTTCTTCTTGTTCTTCTTCTGCTTGCGCTGCTTGCCCTTGTTGTCCTGGGGCTTGTCGGCCTGTTTTGCTTCGGCAGCGGCCTTTTCTGCCTTCATCTTCTTGCGTTTGGTCTCGATGCGGAGTTTTTTGTTGATGCGCGCCTTAAGGAAGGGACCGAACTGCTCGGCATCGCCGCGGACAAAGGTGTCCTTAGGGATCGTCACGCCCTGGTCGGCGAACATGGCCACAAAGATGCGCTCGCCGTCGAGCACGTGGTCGAGCTTTTCAAACGGGAAGAACTGCGACTTGCCGCTCGTGCCCCAAACCATCAGGCCGTCCTCGTTGGCGGCGACGCGGCGATAGCGGCCACCCATGGACTCGTCGGCCTCAACGGCGTCGATAAAGTCGCGGGCGAGGGTGTGGTGCAGGTTTTTGCTCCACCAGGCCAAAAAGGCGCCGAATACGATCAAGACGACGCCAAACTTGATCCAGTTGCCGCCGGCCACCAGCATGCCGATGCCGATGAGCGCGGCAATTGCCGCGGCGACATACAGCGAGCCGCGACGCCTGGGCGAGGCGACCAGGCGGGCGAAGTCGGTGACGAGGTCGTTTTCGTATTGGTACTCGTTGAGGTACAGGATGCCGTCGTCGGCTGCGGCCTGCTCCTCGAGCGCGACCTCGACCTGGTCGGCTGCTTCGGAGGGAACGAGGTTGCTCTCTGCGTCTGCCATGCTCTTTGGACTCCTATCGCGGCGGGCTCGCCGTACGGGTTATTATGGAATGCAGTATGCCGTGCGACCGCATGGCCGCCGCGGCAACAAGACTCAGTATACCCGGGGGAGCACCCATGGAATCGTTGTACCGAAAGTATCGCCCGCTCACCTTTGACTCCGTGGTGGGCCAGCAGCATATCGTCTCGACGCTCGAGCACGCCATCACCGAGGGGCGCCTGTCCCACGCCTACCTGTTCTGCGGACCGCGCGGCACGGGCAAGACCACCATGGCGCGCATTCTGGCCAAGGCGCTGCTGTGCCGCAATGCCGAGGCGGCGCGCGCCGAGGGTGCAAGCGGCTGCATGCCCGACGGTACTTGCGAGGAGTGCGAGCTCATTGCCGAGGGTAACCACCCCGATGTCTACGAGCTCGATGCCGCCTCCCGCACGGGCGTGGACAATGTGCGCGAGGAAATCATCAACTCCGTCAACTTTGCCCCGGTGCGCGGCAAGTACAAGATCTATATCATCGACGAGGTCCACATGCTCACGACGGCGGCGTTCAACGCGCTGCTCAAGACGCTCGAGGAGCCGCCGGCACACGTGATCTTTGTGCTGTGCACCACCGACCCGCAAAAGATTCTGGAGACCATCCTCTCGCGCTGCCAGCGTTTCGATTTCCATCGCATCGGCAACGAGGATATCGAGCGTCGCCTGGCATACGTGTGCGAGCAGGAGGGCTTCGATTACGACGATGAGGCGCTGGCTATCGTGGCGCGCCATGCCAAGGGCGGCATGCGCGACGCGCTCTCCACGCTGGAGCAGCTGAGCGTTTTTGGCAACGGTTCTGTGCATGCGGACGATGCCCGCTCGCTTTTAGGCGAGGTTTCGGACCAGATTCTGGGCGAGTTTTCCCGCGCCATTGCCGATCGCGATGTTGCCGAGCTCTATGGACTGATCCGTGCGCAGGTCGAGGAAGGAAACGACCTGCTGGAGCTGACGCGCGACCTGGTAGCGCATGTGCGTGACGTGTACGTTGCCTGCGTTGCCGGTGCCCGTGCCGAGCTGTTTGAGGACGGCTCCGAGCAGGCCGAGGCGCTTGCTGCCGAGGCCGCTGCCTTTGGCGAGCATCCTGCCGACCGCCTGGCCCGCGTGCTGACGGTGCTCGACGATGCCGCCTTGGAGATGAGGGGCGCGAGCGACGTGCGCCTGGTGCTCGAGATCGCCTGCACCCGCCTGACGCGTCCCGAGGCCGATTTAACGATCGAAGCTTTGGCTGAGCGCGTGGCTCGCTTGGAGGCCATGGTTGCCAACGCTGCCGTTCCGGCGAGCGTGGCTGCTGCTCAGGCCGCCGTGCCTGCGGCGTCCGTACCCGTTGCTGCTCAGCAGCCGACGCTGATCTCGGGTGCCCGAGCCGCTACTCCCGCGGCGACTGCCGCCCCCGCTGCTACGTCCGCGCATCAGGGCGGTATGCCTTGGGACCGTGGTACTGCCGCTCCGGCGGCTCAGTCTGCGCCCAAGTCCGCGGCCCCGGCTCCCGCGCCCAAACCTGTAACGCCTGCACCTCAACCCGTTGCGGCTTCGGCTCCCGCGCCCGCTGCATCGACCGTGCCGGTGTCCAAGCCCAACAACGCCGCTCAGGTTGCTGCCGCCGGCGCCGCCGAGACCCCTGCGGTTGAGGATGCCGGCGAGCTCCAGCGCAAATGGGCCGAGGTTGTCGAGCGCGTCAAGGCTCGTCAGGCCTCCTACGCGGGACTTTTGCTCAACGCCCGCGCCACGGCCGACGACGGCTCCAAGCTCACGGTCTCGTTCCCCGCGGGCTCGACCTTTGCCATCAAGATGCTCGGACGCGCCGACACGCAGTCGGTGGTCCTGCCGACAGTCAGTGCGGTCTTCGGTCGTCGTACCGTCGACTATGTCCTGGATGGGGGTGGCACGCCGGCTCCTCAACATGAGGAGCATTCTCCATCTGCACGGGCTGCGGTATCTGCGGACCCGCAACCCGTGTCCTCGGCGGCCCCTGTATCCTCGAGCGCCAGCGCTCCGCAGCAGCAAGCGACGCCGGTGATGGCACCGACCCCGTCGGCGCCTGAACCTGTTGCGCCCAAACCGGCTGCTCCGATCCCCGGGCCTAAGCCCGCCGCCGCGCCTGCGCCCAAGTTATCCGACCTGGCTAAGGCCCCCTGGCTGCGCTCCGACAACCCCGCCGGCACTCCTGCCACGGGCAAGCTCCCGACCGAGCCCGCACCCCGAGCGCCCGAGCGCGCATCCGCTCCCAAGGCTCAGCCCGCCGCGCCGTCTGCGCCGTGGGAATCCGAGCAGGTTCCCTACGACGATGTCATGGTCGGCGGTTTTGCTGCCGATGCCGGCGGGGACGATCTGCCCCCGTTCGACGTGCCGGGTGCGGCGTCCGCGCCCAAGCCCGCTGCAACTGCCCCCAAAGAGGAGGACGCTCCTGCGGCTCCCTGGGAGTCCAACCCCGGCGCGGGCAGCCCCTTCGGCCATCAAGGCGCAGCCCCAAGCATCCCGCAGACCGAGGACGAGGCCAAAGCCCTCATCCGCAGCGTCTTTGGCCAGTCCACCATCTTCAAACCGGTGGAGTAGTCGTACTGGCGGGTATACTGCTCAAGAAGAGACTTCTTTGCTTTGAACGGCGCTCGTTGGACCTAGGGCCTCTAGCCCATCAGGGACTCTTCTTCCGGGCGCATCTGTATTTCGGACATGTGTAGTGTGGTGCCGCGTATATCGCATTCGAGCAGACAGGCGCGTGACGGTCGGCCTAGGATGCTGAGGTCGATACGATACGTCGCATGGCTGTCCGTGTGCTCGACTTGTTCGGAGCTGACGCTTGCTCCGATTGCCGAATAGTCGCCCAGTTCGGCATCGACAATCTTGGAGCCCTTTATCTTGACCTTGAACTCTTGGTAGAGGGACGGGCTGTTGTAGTAAATGGTTCGGGTTCCGTCGGCGCACTCATCGGTCGTCTCCCATTTGACGACGGGCTGGTCCGAGCCGGCTACCAGCAGTTCTGCTCCAAAGGCTATGGCATGGGTGATGATAACCAGTAATACCCAGCCGGCAAAGAGATAGAGAGCCAAATATGCAACGGGGTGTTTTGAGCGGATGTTTTGGAGTACGGCTGGGACATTCACGAGGGCACCTCCAAATTGTCATCTATGACAATCAAATTATACCCCGCCGCCATGCGCACCGCCTCGAGCAGCGGCTTGGCATTTAGCCGTGCGGATAAATTGTCTGATTCCTGCTCAACTAGATTTAGCTTGAGATATTATGCAAGTGTGAATTATTCAACATTGCATAATTCGGGAGTGCATAATGTTTGTCGGACGCGAAGCAGAGCTTGCAAAACTCGAATCCCTTTATGAGCGGCGTTCATTTCAGATGGCCGTCGTGTACGGTCGTCGACGCGTGGGAAAGACGACGCTGATTAACGAGTTCTGCCGCGGCAAAAGGACGCTCTCGTTTACCGCTCTCGAGCAAAGCGACGCCGACAACCTTGCGGATTTTAATCGCGCTATCGCCAGCTTTTTCAGTCTCCCCGCATCGATTGGCGGGTTCTCTTCCTGGACTGACGCGCTGTCCTTCATCGCCGACCGAGCACGCACCGAGCGGTTTGTCTTTGTGTTCGACGAGTTTCCCTATGCGGCGATGCGCAACGAGGCGCTGCCCTCGATTTTCCAGGTCGCCATCGACCGGGCCTTCAGGGAAACGAACGCATTTCTCATTCTTTGCGGCAGCAATCAGGGTTTTATGGAAAGCAATGTGCTGGGACGCAAAAGCCCCCTGTTTGGCCGGCGCACGGCTCAAATCAAGGTGCGCGACCTTGGATTTAGGGATGCAGCCAAGATGCTTCCGGGTCTGAGCGCTCATGAGGCTTTTAAATTTTACGGCTGCTTTGGCGGTGTCCCGTACTATCTGCAGCAGCTGGATTCGAGCATAGGACTCAAGGAGAATCTGGCCCGGCTTTACTTCGATCCCATGGGGTTTCTCTATGGCGAGCCTGAGGGCCTGATTCGTCAGGAGTTTCAGGAGCCGGCAATGTATAACTCGATTTTGCGGGCTGTGGCTGCCGGTGCAAACCGCGCAAAGCAGATCGCAGATCGCGTGGGTGTTGCCCAGACAACGTTGCCCCGCTATCTCAAGGCACTGGAATCGGTGGGAATTATCGAAAAGGTCGTTCCGTTTGGCGAGAGTGTCGAAACCAGCAAGCGCGGAATCTATCGGCTTTCCGAGCCGTGCTATGCGTTTTGGTTCCGGTTCGTCATGCCGTATTCGTCCGATATCGAGGCCGGTTTGGGCCGGGCAGTTGTCAACGCGATTCCAGAAGAGCAGCTGAACGAATACCTGGGTCATCGGTTCGAGGCGTTGTGTGCCGAGTGGCTGGTTGAGCAGGCGAAACAGGGCAAGTTGCCAATTCCGGCAACGGCGGTGTCGTCGTGGTGGGGAACGAATCCCGACAAACGGGCTCAGGATGACATCGATGTTTTAGCTGCCGATCGGGTGTCAAAGCGCCTGGTGATCGGGGAATGCAAATACAGGGGGTCGTTTGACGAGTCGGCAGAGATTAACGATCTCGAAAGCAAGCGAGGCTTGGTAAAAGGTTTCACCGCCTCTCATTTCATGTTGTTTTGCAAGCATGACGTGAGCGCCGCGACAAAAAAGAAGCTCGCCGCACGCGAAGATTGGCAAATAGTTACGCTCAAGGACATGTATATCGACTGAGGTAGCGTGGCCATCCCGCTCGCCTGCCCCGTACCGTGGTACGATTTTTGAGTTTGAAAGTCCCGCCGCGCTCCGGCTGCCCTTGCAGCTCGGCGTGCGGCCGCACGTAAAGGAGCCATCATGGCCGGTATGAACATGCAGCAGATGATGAAGCAGGCCCGCAAGATGCAGGAGCAGCTTGCCGCCGCGCAGGAGAACCTCAAGTCCCAGACCGTCGACGCCTCTGCCGGCGGTGGCATGGTCAAGGTGACCGTCAACGGCGAGATGGAGCTCGTCAACCTCACCATCGATCCCGATGCGCTCGATCCCGAGGACGTCGATATGCTGCAGGACATGATTATGGCTGCTGTCAACGAGGCCGTTCGCGGCGTCAACGAGCTCGCCAACAAGCAGATGGGCGCTATCACCGGCGGCCTCAACATCCCGGGCATGCCGTTCTAAGACACGCATATATATGAGTGCGAATCACAGTCTGCAAAAACTGCTCGATGAGCTGGGTCGTCTACCGGGCATTGGTCCCAAGTCGGCCCAGCGCATCGCCTATTACCTGCTCGAGGCCGATGCCGAGGAGGCCCGCCGCCTGGCCGAGGCCATCCTGGAGGTCAAGCAGGAGGTTCACTTTTGTAGCCGTTGCTTTAACTACGCCACGGCCGACGAGTGCTCCATCTGCCAGGACCCGATGCGCGATACCACCCGTATCTGCGTGGTGGGCGAGCCGCGCGACGTCCAGGCGATTGAGCGTACGGGCAGCTACCATGGCCTGTACCATGTGCTGGGCGGCGTGATCAGCCCCATGGATAAGATCGGTCCCGAGCAGCTGCATATCCGCGAGCTGCTGGCGCGTCTGGGCCGCGAGGACATCCACGAGGTCATTATCGCCACCAATCCCAACATTGAGGGCGAGACCACGGCGAGCTACCTTGCCCGCACCATCAAGCCGCTGGGCGTTGAGGTATCGCGTCTTGCGAGCGGCCTTCCCGTGGGCGGCGACTTGGAGTATGCCGACGAGCTTACGCTTGGCCGCGCTATCGAGGCCCGCCGCGCGATCTAAGCGGCGTCAGCTTCGCGGCATGTCCCGTCGGCCTGCCGCACGGGGCACTCATAATTGGGCGCGCGTTCATTTATTTGTTGTGCAACAAACCTGCTTTTCATCCGCTTATCGCGTGGATGGGTCCGCTCGCACCTCGTATTTGCCCATTCGTTGCGCAACCTTTTGGGTTCGCTGATACACTCAAACGTGGATATGAAAGAATGCGCCGCTTTTAAGCGGCGTGTTTTTGTTGGAGGAGAACGCATGCGGCCCGGGGGCACTCAGACAAAGCATGGCGCCGCGGTGCGCATGCGACGCCGGCTGGGCCTGGCGCCTCGGGCGTATGTGCTGCTGTCTTGCTCGCTCGTGCTGGTCATAGCCAGTGTTTCGGCTTATGGCGTGACGGTACCATCCATGGTGCAGGCGCATGCTGCGCGCGATCTGCATATTGGGCGCAAGGCCAAAAGCGACTTGGGAACGACAACTGGATATGCGTGGGCGAGCGTGGTCTCGCACGTTGTGTTCGGTGGCGACGATGCGGACAGTCCCGAAACATCGGACAACGAGATCACGCTGGCAAACGGCAAGACCATCGTGCTCACCAACACCAAGGTCATTACGAAGCTTTCCAACAACAGCGTGGCATCTATCGTTAACAAGGCGGAGCAGCAGAAGGAACAGGGTACGCAGCAGGTGGGTAAGCCCGGCGGCTCCGACGGGTCCGGTTCTGGCACCGGTTCGTCGGGCTCGGACGGCGGTTCCGGTTCGGGCTCCGCTTCTGGCGGCGGATCTTCGAGTGGTGGCTCGATGGACGGCGGCGCCGGCGGCGACACGGGCTCGGGTAGCCTCTCGGCTGCCGAGGAGGAGAGTATCCACAGTTGGCTCGTGACCAAATACAACATGCTCGATGGCTATGTCGCCCGCGCCAATAGCGTGGTGTCGACCTATAACGCCACGGGCGACACCGGACCGTGCGACAGCCTGGTCAATGACATGTTTGTCATCCGTGCCGAGTTTGGCCGGCAGACGTTTCCTCCCCAGTCAAAGTGGTATCGACAATTCGCCAACCTCTGGGGTTGCTACACAAACCTGTGTCAATGGGTCGGACATTACGGCGACGATAACGTCGCGCTCAACAACTTCAATAACAATGTGGCGGCGATTGCTCTATGATGACCAATCTTGTTTCCGCCACAAGCCAATCGCTTACCCACGATCCCATGGTGGGCCTGCGCCTGGCGCGCGTCGATGGGTTTGAGCCGGCCGTCGCCCTGGGCACGGACGAGCTTCCCGCCTACCTGCGCCGTTTTACGATGCTGTTTGCCGATGACGCCACCATGCGCCGCGGCGGTATCGGCCGCGTGACGCGTGCCGTCAACGCGCAGGGCGAGGCCGTGGCGCTCAAGCAGCTCATCTTGCCAACGCGCGACGAATTTGATGACGGTGTCGCCCACGAGGCTCTGGTCACCAAGTTCAAGGCGGCGTTTCGCGAGGAATATGAATGCCATCGTGCCCTTTCGGGCCTTAAGGGCTTTCCCCGCTTGTACGGGTGGGGCGAGGTCGACGGCGTGCCCGCGATTGTCATGGAATGGGTCGAGGGCGAGACGTTCGCTCGCCTGCGCTCGCGCCTTGCCGTGGACGATGCCGGGCGTCTGTCGCCGCTCGTGGCGGCGCGCCTGGGTCGCGACCTGTTCGATCTGCTCTGCCGCATGAGCTTGGTAGGCGAGGGGTTCGTCCATCGCGATATCTCGCCCGCTAATATTATGGTGCGCACGGCGCGCCTGCCGCTCGACCGACAGCTTGCCGAAGGCACCTTCGACCTGTGCTTGATCGACTTTGGCTCGTCGCTGGCGCTCGAGCCCGCCTCTGCGGTGGCCGGCGCCGGCGGCAAGGCGTCGTTTACCGAGCGCTATGCCACGTTGCGCCGCGCGACGGTGGCCTACGCCCCGCCCGAGATGCTCACCGACGATATTCCCGACCTGCGCATGCTTCGCATGTCGCCGGCGATCGATGTCTATGCAACGGCGAGTACGGTCTACGAGCTCATCGCCGGTGTCGCGCCGTACGAAGTAGCGCCGGGTGCGTCGGGTACTTCGGGCTCGCGCAAAAAGACTCGCGATATCGCCAGCCCTTATCGCCTCAAGATGGATACGCTGCCCGATTATCCCGTCGGCGCCCACGCGCCCGGCTGCGACTTGACGCAACTGCTGCGACGCGAGCCCGATGTGGCACTTGCCGCGGCCGAACAGGCTCAGCAGCTGGGGCTCGATCCAAATTCCGAGGACCTGCGCGATGCGCTGGCGTTTGTCGACGCTCAGCTGTTCGATGTGGTGATGGCCTGCCTGTCCTGCCATCAGGAAGATCGTCCCGAGCCGGCTGCGGTGGAGGCGGCGCTCTCGGCATTTTGTGACCACTATGCGCAAAATGTCGCCCGCTCGCTTCGCGCCGAGCCGCTCATGCCGTGCCCGATGGAGGTATCGGGGCACACGGCCCGGCGCGCGGCGATGGTTGGTGCGACGGCGGTATGCGGCGTGCTTTGGGCTGTGGTCGTGGTATCAGCGGCGCTGTTGGCGTCGGGCGCCCATGTGACGCTCATCGTGGGACCGCTTATGTGGTCCGGGAAGCTGCCAGCCATTATCGCCGCGCTGGCGTTGGCGCTGCCGGGCATGGTGGGCATTGCCGCCGGAGCCTTGGCGCGCAATCGCCGCGCGGGGTTCCTGCAGGGCGTGTTGGCCCTTTCCGCCTGCGAGGTCCCGGCTCTGGCTGCACTCGCATGTACCGTGTTTTCCCAGCATGCCGTGGCGGATGGCCTGGTGGCCGCCATAATTGCAACCTATGCGCTCACGTGGTTTTTGCTGGCGATGGGGTTTGCCTTTGAGCTTCCCGTCATGTCAGCGCGACGTGTGAAAATTCCCATGGCGACGCCGCTTGCCGGCGGAGCCGCGGCTGCCCGCGCCTTTGACGGGCCGGCCGAAGTATCCGACACTATCTCTGCGACCAAGGAGGGCTAAGCCATGGCTTCTCAAGCCGAGCTCACCCCGTGCGGGGCAATGTTTGACATCTTTAAACGCGCAGCGCACCTGAGCCATATCGAACTGTGCGGCCTGGTGCTCTCGAGCCGCCCGCTCGCCGACGGCCGTAGTCCGCAGAGCCGTGCCGCCGATCGCTCCTGGGTTTCGCGCTTTATCGTGCGCGCGCCGGTCGGCACGCTGCAGGAACGTTATTTTGCCGATTACGGCACCTCGGCCGCGCGCATTATGTCGCAGCTGGCCCTGCGCCGTCGCAATCCCATGGACGCCGCGGCCGTGACCAATATGGTGTGCGGCCCGGCTGGCGAGCCCATGGTGCGGGCACTCGAGGAATGCCATCAGGACACGAATCTCTATCGCAATGCGCTCGAGCGCTTGTCGCAGGCGGCTGAGCTCATGCCCGCCGAGCGCGCCGAGGCCATCCTGGTGCTGTTTGTCGCCGTGGGTTGCTCGGCAGATGTCCGCTCGTCAGTGACCTATGCCATCGACTACGCTCATGCGACCTGTGGCGGCGCCACGTCGACGCCGCGCTCGCTGAGCACATCTTCGGTCGCGGGCGAGCACGAGGCCGCGCCGGCGCATCCGTTGGGACTGTTGCGCGTGCAAAACGGCTACGTGGTGAGCGCCCCGCGCTGGATCCAGCCGAGTGAGGAAGGCGTCGAGGTCGGCGCGCTGGCAACGGGGGAGGGCGACATCACCGATGTCGGCGACGATGTCTCGGCCCGCCATGCCCATATCTGGTGCGACGATTCTGGCACATGGTTTGTCGAGGACCTGTCATCCACGAACGGCACCGTGGTGGTAAACGGGGCCACGAGCGTGTGTATTCAAGTAGAGCCCGGTCGCTCCGCCCAGCTCAACCCCGGCGACGAGCTCAAACTCGGCGAATCCACCACCTACGCCATCCTCCTTGGTGCCCTCTAGCCGGCAGATAGGGACGCTCCTTTTCTGCCGGCACTTGGGGACACTCCTTGGCGCGTCAGAGCCAGTCGCCCGGGGATGGAGGGGCCATTTTGGCCCTTGGCGGTCACCCAAGGTAAACCTTTACCGCCCGCCTATATTTGCCGAAATTACACTTGACGGCGGGGTACAATAAACCCGCATGCGGATTTCCGTTGCGGGCGCCTCCCATCGCCGGGGCGTGCCCGGGAGCATCCGGCATGCGGCCTTTGCGGCGCTCGGTCATGTGCAAGACGGGTAGCTGGGCCTGCGGTGCGCAAGCGCCCCTCGCCTTGGCATGCCTTCTCTCCACGCCATGCACCTGCTGCCAAGTCCGCCTGCCAGATGATTGGAAGCAACAGCGAAAATCCCATCACGCCAACATCCCGGCGATCGCCGGGGCCTGTATACCTATATGAGAGGAGAGGGGTATATGGCGCGTAAGTTTAAGTCTATGGACGGCAACGAGGCGGCCGCATATGTTTCGTATGCGTACACCGAGGTAGCGGGAATTTATCCCATTACGCCGTCCAGCCCGATGGCCGACCATGTCGACCAGTGGGCGGCCCAGGGTCGCAAGAACATCTTCGGCACCCCGGTCAAGGTCGTCGAGATGGAGTCCGAGGCAGGTGCAGCCGGTACCGTTCACGGTTCGCTGGGCGCCGGTGCTCTGACCACCACCTACACGGCTTCTCAGGGTTTGCTCCTGATGATCCCGAACATGTACAAGATCGCGGGCGAGCAGCTCCCGGGCGTTTTCCACGTCTCCGCGCGTTGCGTCGCTTCGCACGCCCTGAACATCTTTGGCGATCACTCCGACGTCATGGCCTGCCGTCAGACCGGCTTCGCCATGCTCGCCGAGGGCAACGTCCAGGAGGTCATGGACCTCTCGCCGGTGGCTCACCTTGCCGCCATCGAGGGTAAGACCCCGTTCCTTAACTTCTTCGATGGCTTCCGCACCAGCCACGAGATCCAGAAGGTCGCCATGTGGGACTACAAGGATCTTGCCGAGATGTGCGACATGGACGCCGTCCAGGCTTTCCGCGATCACGCGCTCAACCCTGAGCACCCGCATACCCGCGGCAGCCACGAGAACGGCGACATCTTCTTCCAGAACCGCGAGGCCTGCAACAAGGTCTACGACGAGCTTCCCGCCGTCGTCGAGGGCTACATGAAGAAGATCAACGAGAAGCTCGGCACCGATTACGGCCTGTTCAACTACTACGGCGCTCCCGATGCTGATCGCGTCGTCGTGTGCATGGGCTCCTTCTGCGACGTGCTCGAGGAAGTCATCGACTACCTCAACGCTCACGGCGAGAAGGTCGGCCTGGTCAAGGTTCGCCTGTTCCGTCCGTTCTCCATCAAGCACTTTGTCGACGTTCTCCCCGAGACCGTCAAAAAGATTGCCGTCATGGACCGCACCAAGGAGCCGGGTTCCATCGGCGAGCCGCTCTACCAGGACGTCGTTTCTGCTCTCTACGAGGCCGGCAAGACGGGCATCAAGGTCGTCGGCGGCCGTTACGGCCTGGGCAGCAAGGACACGCCTCCCGCGTCCGCGTTCGCTGTCTTCGAGGAGCTCAAGAAGGACGAGCCCAAGCGCGAGTTCACCATCGGCATCGTCGATGACGTGACCAACCTGAGCCTGCCCGAGGCCGAGGATGCGCCCAACACTGCAGCCCCCGGCACCATCGAGTGCAAATTCTGGGGTCTGGGTGGCGACGGTACCGTCGGCGCCAACAAGAACTCGATCAAGATCATCGGCGACCACACCGACAAGTACGTCCAGGCCTACTTCCAGTACGACTCCAAGAAGACCGGCGGCGTCACCGTCTCGCACCTGCGCTTTGGTGATTCCCCGATCCGTTCGCCGTACTACGTGACCAAGGCCGACTTTGTCGCTTGCCACAACCCCAGCTATATCGTCAAGGGCTTCAAGATGGTCCGCGACGTCAAGCCGGGCGGTACCTTCCTGGTCAACTGCCAGTGGAGCGACGAGGAGTTCGCCGAGCACATGCCCGCTGTGGCCAAGCGCTACATTGCGAACAACAACGTCAACGTCTACCTGATCGACGCTATCGACCTGGCCGCCAAGGTCGGCATGGGCAAGCGCACCAACACGGTGCTCCAGTCCGCCTTCTTCGCGCTGGCCAAGGTCCTGCCCGCCGAGGACGCTCTGCAGTACATGAAGGACGCGGCCACCAAGTCCTACATGAAGAAGGGCCAGGCCATCGTCGACGCCAACCACAAGGCCATCGATGCCGGCGCTACCGCCTTCCGTAAGTTCGAGGTTCCGGCCGACTGGGCAACTGCCGAGGATGCCGCTCCCGTCGAGCTCTCCGAGGAGACCAAGTCCGCCATCGCCCAGCAGGTCAAGAACCTGCTCGAGCCCATCGATCGCATGGATGGCGACAGCCTGCCTGTTTCCGCCTTCGTCGATTGTGCCGACGGCCAGTTTGAGCTGGGCGCCTCCGCATACGAGAAGCGCGGCGTCGCCGTGGTCGTTCCTCACTGGGACGAGACCAAGTGCATCCAGTGCAACCAGTGCGCCTATGTGTGCCCGCATGCCACCATCCGTCCGTTCGCGATGACCGAGGACGAAGCTGCCGCCGCGCCCGAGGCTACCCGCACGCTCGACGCCATGGGCCCCAAGGCCAAGGGCATGAAGTTCACCATGGCTGTGTCCCCGCTCGACTGCATGGGCTGCACCAACTGCGTCAAGGTCTGCCCCAAGGGCGCCCTCGAGATGGTTCCCACCGAGCAGGAGATGGACCAGCAGCCCGTTTGGGACTACATGGTCGAGAACGTCTCCGAGAAGAAGGAGCTCATCGCGGCCAACGTCAAGGGCAGCCAGTTTAAGCAGCCCTACCTGGAGTTCTCTGGCTCCTGCGCCGGCTGCGCCGAGACCGCCTATGCACGTCTGGTGACCCAGGTCGCCGGCGACCGCATGTTCATCTCCAACGCCACCGGCTGCTCCTCCATTTGGGGCAACCCCGCTGCCACCGCTCCTTACTGCAAGGACAAGGACGGTCACGGCCCGGCGTGGAACAACTCCCTGTTCGAGGACAATGCCGAGCACGGTCTGGGCATGGCCGTTGGCTATGAGGCCGTTCAGCACAAGCTGATCGCCGCTACCCAGGACATCATCGCTGCCGATGGTCCGTCCGACGAGCTCAAGGCCGCCGGCCAGGCTTGGATTGACTCTGTCAACGACGCCGAGGCCTCCAAGACCGCTGCCGCTGCCTACGTTGCCGAGCTCGAGAAGTGCGGCTGCGAGGCTTCCAAGGCAATCCTCGCCGACAAGGCTTACCTCACCAAGAAGTCCTTCTGGATCTTCGGCGGCGACGGTTGGGCCTACGACATCGGCTTCGGTGGCCTGGATCACGTCCTGGCTTCCGGCCACAATGTCAACGTCTTTGTCTTCGACACCGAGGTTTACTCCAACACCGGCGGTCAGGCCTCCAAGGCCTCGAACCTGGGCCAGGTTGCTCAGTTCGCCGCTGCCGGTAAGGTGACCAAGAAGAAGTCCCTGGCCGAGATTGCCATGAGCTACGGCTACGTCTACGTGGCGCAGGTCGCCATGGGCGCCAACCCGGCTCAGACCCTCAAGGCCATCCACGAGGCCGAGGCCTACGACGGCCCGTCCCTCATCATCGGCTACAGCCCCTGCGAGATGCACTCCATCAAGAAGGGCGGCATGCAGAACTGCCAGGCCGAGATGAAGAAGGCTGTCGAGTGCGGTTACTGGAACCTCTTCCGCTTCAACCCCGAGGCTGCTGCCGGCAAGAAGTTCTCGCTCGATTCCAAGGAGCCCGCGGGCGGTTATCAGGAGTTCCTGATGAACGAGGCCCGTTACGCTTCGCTGACGCGTTCCTTCCCCGAGCGCGCCGAGGAGCTCTTCAAGGAGAATGAGCAGGCCGCTATGGACCGCTACGCTCACCTGCTGAAGCTCAAGACGGTGTACAACGAGGCCTAGGTCTCCCACCGCAGGATCTGAGGGCTGACCTTCGCGGACGTCCTCGGACATGAAAGAACCCCCGCTGCTGCACTGAACTGCGCCCCAATTCTTGGACGGGCTAATAAGCGGCCTACGCCGCACATAGG
>CABUDZ010000050.1 GCA_902490445.1 uncultured Collinsella sp. | reverse complement strand
ACACCCTTGACGAGTATCCTACTGTCTGGGCAAAAGAATTACAATAAAAGGTAACTTCCTATTTGGAGTTTACGATATATTCAGTCAACGGGAAGTGAAGCTATCTTCAGTTAACGTCCTTCAATGTGATAAACAATCGTGCTTTAACATACAGGTTTTGGATAAAGCCGAATTAGCCGCCGCAATTGGAATACCCACAGCCATTGCCCTTCTGAGGGCTCGGATTGAAGAGCATCTCGAATAAATTGCAAAAAGCAGTTCGTAACAACATTCAGGAGCTAGATAGTTTTTTCTGGCTCCTGAAGCTGTACTACATAGAGATGAAAAATAATGCGGCAAAGGGGCTGTCCCTTTGCCGCATTCGGTTACTTTCGGCAGCCCTCTTTCCAAGCCTCGGCCGCAACCTTCCAGCGAAAACGCAAGTCGCGCTCGCGGTCGATAAACATGATGGCAAACGCGACAAACAGCAGCACGCTCGCCACGACGATGGCGTGCAGGCCCATGCGCTCAATACACCAGTTGCCCAACACGGCGCCAAACACAAAGGTAAAGATCACGCCAAAGTACAGCAGGCCGTTTTCCAAAAAGCCGCGCTTGTGGGTATTGATGTAGTCGTCCACGTTTTGCAAGGCATTACGGAGGTTGCCGATACACATGGTCGTGGCGATGCCGTGTCCATGAATCTTGCGGAAACTCTCGACCTGCATACCGCAGGCAAACGAAGTAAGGCAGTTGGCGAGCAGGTTGTAACCGCCGCCCGGGATAAAGCTCACGCCCAGCAAGATAACGGCTTCAAAAAACACCGTCACCTGGCGCCAGTGAATCACACTGCCAAACCGCTCGTGAACCAGGTCGGCAAGCATAATGCCCACAGCAAACGAAACCACAGGGAAGAAGTAACGCCCCGCAAGTGCCCAATTGCCCTCCGAGATGCTCACGCCCACCAGCAGTATGTTGCCCGTCTGCGCGTTAGCGAAAACATGATCGCGCCCAATGTACGAATACACGTCCATAAAGCCACCGGCGAGCGCCAAGATGATGCCCAGCTCAATAGACTCCGATATCTGTTTGGCACGCTGCATCGTCGTGCATCCTCCTTGTTGACGACTCTCTCGTGCGTTGGCGGAAACATAGCCGCCGTTCATACTGTAACCCATTGACAACATGGCATGCGCGCGAGACGGGCTCCCCAACGCGCAGATACACAGTCTGGAAACAAACGGCACCCGCATCGATACGCCGATCCGCCAGCCCATGTACTCCACCAGTCTTTTTAGCCCCGTCCCAAAAAGACTGGTTACAATTACGTGCAGCATACAAACACCGGGAGGGATCGTGGCAAAAAAGCCTCAGCACGCTCAGAACAACCAGCGCAGTCAGCAGGGCAAACAGGGCCAGCAGCAAAAGCGCGGCGGTAAGGCGCAGGCCACGGTCGCCCGCACCAAGCATTCCCAAGCGACGCCCGCCCGCCCCTGGCGTCCGGGCCGCGATAAGTTCCTCCCCGTCAGTCGCGCCGACATGGATGCGCGCGGCTGGGACCAGTGCGACTTTGTCTACATCTGCGGTGACGCCTACGTGGACCATCCGAGCTTTGGCATGGCTATCATCAGCCGCGTCCTTGACGCGCACGGCTACAAGGTGGGTATCATCTGCCAGCCCGACTGGACCGACCCCGCCAGCATCACGGTGCTCGGCGAGCCTCGCCTGGGCTTTCTCGTCAGTGCCGGCAACATGGACTCCATGGTCAACCACTATTCGGTGACCAAGCACCGCCGCCACTCCGACGCCTACACCCCCGGCGGCGAGGAGGGGCGCCGTCCCAACCGAGCCGTCACGGTCTATGGCAACCTCATCCGCCAGACGTTCAAGGACGCTCCCATCATCATCGGCGGCATCGAGGCAAGCCTGCGCCGCCTGGCCCACTACGACTACTGGCAGGACAAGCTCAAGCGCTCGGTACTGCTCGACTCGGGCGCCGACATCCTCATCTACGGCATGGGCGAGCATGCGATCGTCGAGATCGCCGACGCACTCGACGCGGGACTGCCCGTCGACCAGATCACCTATATCAACGGCACCGTCTACCGCACGGGTTCGCTCGACGAGGTCTACGACTACGACCTGCTGCCCAGCTGGGACGACCTTGCCGCCGACAAGCTCAACTACGCGCGCAGCTTTAACGTGCAGCAGCAGAACATGGACCCCATCACCGGGCATCGTCTGGTAGAGCCCTACCCCAACAGCGTCTATGTGGTGCAGAACCCGCCGTCGGCAACACTCACCACAGACGAGATGGACGAGGTGGCCGAGCTCCCCTACGCACGCGATTGGCATCCCGACTACGACGCGGCGGGCGGCGTGCCGGCCTTTGCCGAGATCAAGTTTTCCATTAGCTCCAACCGCGGTTGTTTTGGCGAGTGCTCGTTTTGCGCCCTCACCTTCCACCAGGGCCGCGTGTTGCAGATGCGCAGCCACGATTCGATCATGCGCGAGGCCGAGCTGCTCACGCGTGATCCCGAGTTTAAGGGCTACATCAACGACGTGGGCGGACCGACGGCTAACTTTAGCCGCCCGGCCTGTGACAAGCAGCTCAAGCACGGCGTGTGCAAGAACAAGCGCTGCCTGTGGCCGAGCGTATGCAAAAACATGGTGGTCGACGAGAGCGGCTACACGCAGCTGCTGCGCGACCTGCGCCAGCTGCCGGGCGTCAAAAAGGTCTTCGTCCGCAGCGGCATCCGTTTTGACTACACCATGGCAGATGCCTCGGACGAGTTTTTGCGCGAGCTGCTGGAACACCATGTCTCGGGCCAGCTGCGCGTAGCGCCCGAGCATGTGAGCGACGCGGTGCTCTCTGTGATGGGCAAGCCGAGCCGCGCCGTCTACGACGCGTTCTGCCGTAAATTTGAACGCCTGAACCGCGAATACGGACTCAAGCAGTACGTGGTGCCATACCTAATCTCGAGCCACCCCGGCTCGACGATGAAGGAAGCCGTAGACCTTGCCGAGGCCGTGCGCGACATGGGCTACATGCCCGAGCAGGTGCAGGACTTCTACCCCACACCGTCCACCATGTCGACGTGCATGTACTACACCGGCGTGGACCCACGCACCATGGAGCCGATCTATGTAGCTCGCGACCCGCACGAGAAGGCCATGCAGCGCGCGCTCATCCAGTATCGCAAACCCGAGAACTACAAGCTGGTGCGCGAGGCGCTGGAAAAAGCCGGGCGTCGTGACCTGATCGGCTACACCAAGCATTGCCTGATTCGCCCCGTGCCGCCGCGCCCAGGCGAGACATCGGCCAGCGGCGGACACGGCACCGGCAAGAAGGGCGGCAAACCGCACGGTGGTGCTGGCGGCAAGGGACCCAAAGGCAGCAAGGGGCACGGCGGCATGTCGCGTGCACAGAACACTGCCGGGCGTAATCGCGCGGCCCAGGGGCGTCAGGGCGCCAACGGAGGCGGGCGTCGCAACTAGGGCAGCGGCGCGCTCGCTGCGCCCATCCCACACGCGTGGCGCAGCGAGCGCATAGCCTCAACGAGGATGACGCCGGCGATAGCGACCGTGATTACCACGTCGAGCGGTGTGTTCACAAACCACAACAGACCCATCAGGTACGACCCGGCGTTAAAGGCAAAGTGCAGCAGGATCGTGTAGCGGAGCTTTCCGGTGGTCACGAGCACCCAGCCAAAGATGAGGCCGGCGGCACCCGCATAGCAGCCCTGCACCCAGTTCATGTGCATAAAACCGAAGATCGCCGCCTGCAGCACAATCGCCGCGGCGATGCCTCGCTTGTCCGGCGCCGCCCAGGGCACCATGGCGCCGTCCTGCGCGCTCGCACGACGCCTGCGCTTCCAAAGCGGGCGGCACTGCGGATTAAACGCTCGTAGCGAAAACTCAAAAACAATGCCGCGCACCAGCAACTCCTCGCAAAACGGAGCGCCGAGCACCGTGGTCAGGACGGCAAGAAGGTTGGTATCGCCCAAGCCTGTTTCCTCGACGAGCTCGCTATAGTCCGCCGCAACCTCGGGCAGCAGCGACAGTACGCCGTCGCATAGGTAGCTAATGACCACCTGCATGGATAGGCCGATCACGACAACGCATGCGATGCGCTTCCATGCAGCATTTGCTCCCCCGCCGAGCGGGCGTTCACCTTGCCGGCGCGCCATGAAGGAGCGGGGCCACAGATAGCGCCACCACAGCAGCGCCATCAAAAACGACGCCGTCTGAGCGGCGGCCTGAAACCATTGAATATCGAGATTGTCGATCGGGAAACCCGTCAGTGCCGACACGATGTCCAGCGCGGAGAACAAAACAATGCTCAGGGCAATATCGGCAGCGACGACACCAAAACAGGCAAGCGCCCAAACCAGCGCATTGAGCATGCCAACCTCCTCAAAACCCGGCACTTGGGGACAGTCATTGTTGATGAGAATCGGGCGCAGCGCCAAAAGCCCCGTTGGGCGAAATGTCGAACGGGAAGGTGCCGCAGCGATTGAACGCGGCGATAAACATGCGGATGGCGTTGGACGGCGTGGTGCCCACGAGCTGGGTTGCCGCCGCGAAGGCCGCCTTTTCCTCGGGCAAGACCTTCGCGACAACCGGGGTCATGTGTTCTGCCATGGCGCTTCCTTTTTGAAACGACGGTGGTGCGGATAGATGCGGGCCACGCGGCTGGGCGACGGGCTGTGAAGGCAACCCGATTGGCCCGCATCCGGAGTTTATTTCTGCTGCGTTGGTATTACTTGGTATTCCTAAGTATTACCCCACAGATAGAATAGCACACCCGACCCCATGGGGGCGGAGGAAAACGAATCATTTTGTTGCTGAGTAGGTATTTAGAGCGTGATGATGTCCGAGATATCGAGGGCCTGAGCATCGGCGACATCGTGCGATGCAAGCAGCAGCATACGGCCGTCGAGCAAGTCGAGCACGACCTCGGCGCATGCGTCGCGCGCAGCGGTATCTAAACCGGTAAAGGGCTCGTCAAGAATCACCGCGCCGCCCGGGCACAGCAGGGCTCGAGCGATCTCGACGCGACGGCGCTGCCCGCCCGAAAGCTCGGCCACGCGAGCATGTACATCGACCCCCGGCACCAGCAGGCGCAACAGGGCCGTAGCACTCGAGGCGTCCACGCGTGCATCGGCGCACACTAGCACGTTATCCAGCGCCGCGGCGGACTCGACCAAGCGCGCATCCTGAAACACCATGGAACACGGCGTGCACTCCCCCGCCGCCAGCGCAAGCAACGTCGACTTGCCCACGCCCGAGGCGCCCATCACGCAGGCGCACCCACCGGCGGGCACACGAAGCACCAGCCCGTCGAGCGCCGGAGCCCAGGGAGCGCGATCGCCCACGGCGAGCGCAAGCTCCGCCGCAACCTCGCCGCCAGCAGGGGCGCCCGCACGCCCATGCGCCCGCACGGCCGCGCGCCACGCCACGGGCCCCGAAACCCGCAGCAGCCACACTAGCACGCGCTCACATGCCCACGATGCCGCCACGACCAACACGGTCCACGCCAGCAGATCTGCCGTCTCAATCAAAAGCTTTGCCTGATAGATGCGCTCACCCACGGTGCCCGTCGCCATGCCGATGAGCTCCGCCGCTACACCGGCCTTCCAGCTCATGCCGATGACCGCCTTCGCGCACGAAAGCACAAACGGCAGCACCTCACGCCAGGTGTGGGCGCAAAACAGTCGCCAGCCCCGCACGCCATGCAGGCGGAGCATCTGCTCCAGCGGCTTATCAACCTGCGCCAAGCCCTCGACCAGTGAGAAATATACGCCCGGCAGCGCCATCAAAAAAACCGCCGCGATGCTCACGCGCGCCGATCCCAGCCAGATAAGCAACAGGACCACCACGCAGGCGACCGGCGTCGCCTTTACAAACGACAGCGCCGGTGCCACCAGGCGGGCAAACGTCCGCGACCGCACCGAGGCTCCCGCCAGCACGCCGCCGCACACCGCGGCAAGCGCCAGCCCGCCCAGTATCCGCGCGCCCGAGCCCGCCAAAATCGCCCAGGTACCGCCATCGCACACCAGGCGCAGCAGCGCCAAGGCAACAGCACCCGGCCCCGGCAAGATCAGCGGCTGCGCTACCAACGCCGCCACCAGCACCCACACGGCAAGCCAAAAGGCGGCAACGGCACCTGCTGCCGCCACCGCCTTCATACGCTCTGTCATTTGTCGAGCAAACGCATGCACGGGCTACTCCATGTAGTAGAAATCATCAGCCGGGAGCTTGCCGCCCACGGCGCTCGCGTCCGCATCGGCCAGCACCTGCAGGTACCCACCGAGCGCCGCCTTCATGTCCTTCCCCGTCTGGCACACGAGCATGCACCCGGGAATCGCCTTTTCGGCAATCGCGGCGTTATCGACGATACCCGCATCGACCACAGCCTGTGCCCAATCTGCCGGCGCCGCATTGACGGCTTTCACGCTCGCCTCATGGCAGCGCAAGAATTCCGCCACGGCGTCGGGATGCTCCTCGGCAAAGGAACGGCGCACCACGGTCACGCCCGTCAGCAGGCGCGAGCCCGTGTCACCTGCCAGCTCATCCCACACATCGGTCAGACTTACCGGAGCCGACAGTTTGCCTTCGCTCTTGGCGATGGCGGCGGTCTTGAACGGCTCGGGCAGCACGCCCACAGCAGACGGATCGGCAAGCAGGGCCGACAGCACCTCGGTGGGCTCGCTCTTAAACTCGAGCGTCACCTGGCCGGTCAGGCCCGCGCGCTCCAGCAGGTAGTTCATGACGTACTCCGGCGTGGTGCCCTTGCCCGTCATATAGACGGTGCGACCCGCCAGGTCGCCAAACGAGGTCGCACTCGCGTCGCCCGTCACAACGCTCAGCACGCCCAGCGTGTTGATGTCGATGACCTGCACCGCGCCCTCGGTCTTGTTGTAGAGCACGCTCGCCACGTTGGCGGGCACTAGGGCGATATCGACATCGCCCTGAATGACCTTGGGCACGATCTCGTCGGCTGCGGCGCTGATCGCAAAGTCGAACTCGTTATCCGTCTCGCCATCGGCCGCCTGGTCCATAAACTGCACCAAGCCAATCGAGGTCGGCCCCTTGAGCGAGGCGACGTGCACCTCGACCGGCTCGGCAGCGGCACCGTCAGCGGCAGACCCGGCAGCCGAGCCCGCGGCAGACCCCGCCCCCGCAGCCCCGCCGCCACAGCCCGCGAGCGCAAGCGACAACGCGCCCACGGCGAGCGCCGAGGCAAACCCCCGGCGCGTCATCTCAACATCAAACGCGCGCATCGTTAGCACTTCCCCTCGTTAGGCATCGACCAGGCGTGATGGTCGGTATGCAGCAACTCCTCGGCCAGCGGCGAGAGCGGCGCGCCCAAAAACTCGCGGTAGCACGCCTGAACATCGGGGTTCTCGTGCGAGAAGCGAATGTCCGCAGCGGCATCCAGGCCCCACAACACCTGGCCGCGCTCGGCCGCCAGCTCGCAGCCGTCGTGGATGGGCTGACCGCCGCCACCGACGCAGCCGCCCGGGCACGCCATGACCTCGACGAAGTCATAGCTCGCACGGCCGTCGCGAATCGCGTCGAGCAGGCGGGCGGCGTTACCCAGCCCGTGCGCCACGGCGACGCGCACCTTGGTGCCATCGATATCGGCGACGGCTTCTTTCCAGCCGTCGAGTCCGCGCACGTCGGTAAAGAAATCGGCATCGGGGTTCTTGCCCGTCACCAGGTAATATGCCGAGCGCACGGCTGCCTCCATCACGCCGCCCGTGGCGCCAAAGATCACGCCCGCGCCCGTGCCAAAGCCCAGCGGCGTATCGAGCGGCTCCTCGACCAGCGTGTCAACGCTCACGTGGCTCGCACGGATCATGCGCACCATCTCGCGCACCGTCAGCGCAACGTCCACGTCGGGCGCGCCGCCCTCGCCCATCATGCTCGGCAGCGCACACTCGGCCTTCTTGGCCGTGCACGGCATAACGGACACCACGAACAGACGCTCGGGCTCCACGCCCAGCACCTTGGCGTAGTAGGTCTTGGCGATGGCGCCGAACATCTGCTGCGGCGACTTGGACGTGGACAGGCTGTCGACAAACTCCGGATAACGCGCCTTCACAAAGCGAAGCCAACCCGGGCAGCAGCTCGTAAACATGGGCCAGCCGCGGCTGTCACCTTCGCCCTTGGCGGCGGCGCCCAGGCGCTCGAGCAGCTCGGAGCCCTCCTCCATAATGGTGAGGTCGGCCGAGAAATCGGTATCGAACACGTATTCGAAGCCCACGCGGCGCAGCGCGCAAGCCAGGCGCTCAACGGTGGCTTCCTCGCGAGACATGCCGAGTTCCTCGCCCCAGGCGCTGCGCACGGCAGGCGCGATCTGCACCAGCACGATCTTGTCGGGATTAGCGAGCGCGTCAAACACGGTCTCGGTATCGTCGCGCTCGCGCAGTGCGCCCGTCGGGCAATGCGTAATGCACTGGCCGCACGCGACGCAATCGGTCTTGCCGATCGGCGCGCGCCCGCGGGTACCCACGGCGGTATGCGTGGCGCGGTTGGTCAGGTCCCAAATCCCTAGGCCCTGCACGCTCTCGCACACCTTGATGCAGCGCATGCATTTAATGCACTTGTCGTTTTCGCGGATGATGGGAAAATCGAAATCCCAGCCCTCGCCCGCCAAATGCCTTTGATACGGCAGATAGAAAATGCCCAGGTCGTTGGCGATGGTCTGTAGATTGCAGTTGCCGCTGCGCACGCAGCTCGTGCACTGCGAATCGTGCTGGGACAGCAGCAGCTGCACGTTGGTGCGACGGGCCTCGCGGGCCTTGGGGCTGTTGGTGTGGACCACCATGCCGTCGAGCACGTAGTTGTTGCAGGCGGCAACCAGCTGGTCGCAGCCCTCAACCTCGACCACGCACACGCGGCAACCGCCGATCTCGTTTAAATCGCGCAGGTAGCATAGGGTGGGAATCTGAATGCCGACGGACTTGGCCGCGTCCAGGATCGTGGTGTGCTCGGGCACCACGACCTCGCAATTATCGATAGTGAGCTTGACCATGTTATGCGCTCCGTTTTCGGTGTTGTCGCTGACGGTGGTGTTGTTGGGCTCTACCATTCCAGGTTCCTCCCTCCGCGGAACGCGCCAAAGCCAAAGTGATCGCAACGCAGGCAGCGGCTCGCCTCCTGGCGCGCCTCCTGCTCGGTGAGACCCTGCTCGACCAGATCCCAATCGTGAATACGCTCGCCGGCCTCGCGCTCGCCCAGCTCGCAGCGGCCGCACTCATGCTTGCCCTTAAACTGGACGGTCGGCAGCTCGACCTCGAGCTTGATCTTGTGGTCAAAGCCCAGGTAGCGGTCGATATTTGCCGAAGCCACGCGGCCGGCGTTGATGGCACGGATGACGGTGGCGGGACCGGTCTGGCAGTCACCGCCGCTAAAGAGGCCATCGAAGTTGGGCACGGCGCCATCCGAATCGGTGACCACGCAGCCCCACTTACAAGCGATGCCCATGTCCTCAAACGGCTTGGAATCGATGTCCTGGCCAATGGCCACAAACACGCGCTCGCAGGGAATGACGCGCTCGGGCGTGGCGGCGGCACGCGGGGCCGGACGCCCACGACGGGGCGCGCCGATAATCTGCGGCTGCACGCGCAGGCCACTCACGCGACCGTCCTCGCCCGTCTCGATAGCGAGCGGGGCGGTGAGCTCCAGCACCTCGCAGCCCTCGGCTTGGGCGCCGGCGATCTCGGCGTCCTGTGCCGTCATATCGCAGATGCGACGGCGGTAGACGATGCTCACCTTTTCGGCACCGCAGCGCACGGCAGAGCGTGCCACGTCCATGGCCACGTTGCCGCCGCCGATGACGCACACGCGCTGGCCGCTCAGGTCGGGCAGTTCGTCATCGCCGATGGCGCGCAGCATCTTGACGGCCGACTCCACGCCGAGCGCCTCTTCGCCCGGAAGGCCAAGCTTCTTATCGCTGTGGGCGCCAATAGCCAGGTAGACGGCATCGAACTCGTCGCGCAGACGGGCAAGCTCCTCGCCGTTGACGGAGTGGTCGAGCTCCACGTCGATGCCGGCGCTCAAGATCCAGTCGATCTCGGCCTGCAGGCGCTCGCGCGGCAGACGATAGCTGGGGATGCCGTAGCGCAGCATGCCGCCCAGGTGGTGGCGCTGCTCCAAGATGGTCACCTTGTGGCCCATCACGGCCAGGTAGTAAGCGCAAGAAAGACCGGCCGGGCCGCCGCCGATCACGGCGACGCGCTTCCCGGTGTTGTCCACCACATGCGGCTTGTGGTCGTTGAGGTCGCTATGCTCAACGGCAAAACGCTTGAGGGCGAGGATGTTCATGGGGTCGTCGACCATGCCACGGCGGCAGTGCATCTCGCAGGGATGCTCGCACACCAGGCCGCAGACGAGCGGCAGCGGATTGTTCTTGCGGATGACCTTGACGGCGTCGGCATAGCGGCCGGCCTCGACCAGCGAAATGTACCCGGGAATGTCGACGTGCGCCGGGCAGCCCGAAACGCACGGGACGCGGGCCTCGCGGTCAAAGCCGCAGGAGTGCTCGCGAATGTGGTGCTCAAAATCGTCGCGGAAGCCGCGAATGGCCGTGAGTGCCATGGCGCCAGCTTCGTAGCCGATGGCGCAGTCGCTCGAAAGGTAGATGGTGCGGGCGGTGCGCTCAATCAAGTTGAGCGTGGACTCGTCGGCGCGGCCCTCGAGCACATCGGCGAGCAGGTCGCTCAGCGCGCTCAGGCCCACGCGGCAGGGCGTACACTTGCCGCAGCTCTGGGTGGAGCACAGATTGACGAGCGCTGCCGTAAACTCAACGGGGCACGGGGCGAGCGAACTCACCGCCAGACGACGTCCGAGCGCATCGTGCAGGTCGTCCATGACGGCCTGAGCGTGGCTGCGTTCCATTACGTGCAGTCGAGCCATAAGATCCCCTCTCACATGGCAGCCCGGAGGCGAGGCCGGGCGAAGTTGCTACACGCACAACACTGACCTAAAAAGTTGTTAGGTCTCCACGCAGTTCGGCAGGCGGTATGAAATGTCACCCTCGGCGGTGAAATAGAACATTACCGCAGATAAATGCCATATTTGGTAAAACGCGTTACCAAATGACAATGCCCCGCCCACGTAATCACGTGGACGGGGCATTACTCCAGGTATGCGGCCAGCGACCCTGTTGCTTTTACTTAAGCTCGGGCCAGTAACCCTTGTTGGCCTCGATCATGTCGTCGAGAACCTCCTTGGCGACCTTCATCGAAGGCACGGTCTTGTTGAGCGTAAAGGCCTTGAGCGCCTTCTCGTACGAACCCTCGATCGTAGCCTCGACCACGAGCTTCTCGGAGTTCAGCTGCTGCATCATGAGGCCCTGCTGGAACAGAGGAATATTGTCGCGGCTGATGACCTCGGGGCCGTTCTTGCCAATGTAGGCAGGCAGCTCGACCATAGCGTCGTAGGGCATGTTGGGGATAGCGCCCTTGTTCTCGCAAATGACCAGGAAGCGCTGCTTGGTGTCGTTCTTCAGAGCGATAGCCAGGTCGGCAATCCAGTCGCCGTGGCTGCCCGCGTAGAACGTGCTCTCGTCGATCTCGCCCGTCTTCTCGTAATGGTCGATACCATCAAAGAGGTTCTTCTCACGCGTCTCCTCAACCTCGTTAGCACGGGTGCGCTCGGGGTTGGAATGCTCGACGAACTCCTTCTGCTGCAGGTAGTAGTTCAGATACGTGTTGGGCAGGTACTCCGGGAAGCACTCCATGATCTCGTACTCGCCCTTCCAGACGTAGTACCAGCTGCCCTTGGTGTGACGGTTCTGCTCGGGGTGCTCGTCGGTGGCCTCCTCGGGCTTCTTGGACATCAGCGAGCCCATGCCCTTAAGGTAGGAATCGGGCAGCAGGATCTCGTGCTCCTTGATGTACTCGCGCAGCTGCGGGAGCACCTCCTCGCCCTTGTGGCGGATCGAGGTGAACCAGCCAAAGTGGTTGAGGCCAAAGTAATCGTACTCGACATCCTTCTTATCGATATCAAGTGCGGCGCAGACCACGTCGATGATCGCGATCGGCATGTCGCAAATGTTGATGATGCGAGCGTTGGGACGCAGGACGCGGCAGCCCTCGGAGACGATGGCGGCAGGGTTGGAGTAGTTGAGAATCCAGTAATCCTTCTTGGCGTACTTCTCAACGTCATCGATCAGCTCGACCATGGGGAAGATGGTGCGCATGCCGTAGGCAAGGCCGCCGCAACCGCAAGTCTCCTGACCCACGCAGCCGTGACGCAGCGGAATCTTCTCGTCCTGCTCGCGCATGGCATAGCCGCCCACGCGCATCTGGGCAAACACGAAGCTCGCGTCGGTAAAAGCCGTCTTTTTGTCGGTGGTCACCGTGAGCTTGATATCCAGGCCGAGGTCCTCGTGCAAAATCCAGTCCACGAGCACGCCAATCTTGCGCTGGCGCTCCTCGTTGATGTCGTACAGACGAATCTCGTCAACGTCGAGCTCGTCCTTGCGCAGAGCGATGGACTTGACGATGCCGGGGGTAAAGGTGGATCCGCCACCACACAGAGTAATGATCATTGTTTACTGCTCCTTCTCAATTGCGTTTTCGACCTTGTCGCGCATCTCGGCAACCTTCATGCCAAAGATGATCTGGATATTGTTGCCGTTGCGGTTGATGCCGCTGTTGGGCACGTGATTGATGAGGTTCTCATCGATGAGGTCCGGGTTCTTAACATTCACGCGGAGACGCGTAAAGCAGTTCTCGAGCTCCTCGATGTTGTCCTTGCCGCCAAGACCTGCGACCAGGTCGGCAATGCCCGCATCGACGCCCTCTGCGGGAGCCGCGGCAACAGCGCCCTGCTTCACCGCGACAGACGCGGCGGCCTCGCCCTCGGCAACAGACTCGGCGAGCTCGGACTCCTCCTCGCGACCAGGCGTGTGAAGGTTGAGCTTCTTGATGAGGAAGGTGAAGAGGAAGAAGTACAGAGTGGCGTTGACGACTCCAAGCACCAGCATAACCGGCCAGTTGGTCTTGTCGACACCGAGGACCAGGTTGGAAACCACGATGTTGATGATGCCGCCTGCAGTCGAAGCGGGCACGGAGAGGACCTTGAGCAGGACCAGGAAGATGCCGGAAAGAACCGAGTGAACGACAAAGAGCACGGGAGCGGCAAAGACAAAGAGGAAGTCCATGGGCTCGGTGACACAGGAGAGCACGGCGGTGATGATCAGCGGGATGATAACGGCCTTGGTCTTATCCTTGTTCCCCTTGTAAGCGGTGACGATAAAGGCGAGACCGATACCGATGTAGGGCCACAGGTTGTTGAAGGTGTAGCTGTTGAAATACGTGCTATCGGAGAAGGGCTGGCCCGTCATTGCCATCTCGGCAACACGGATGGGGTAGGCACCGGCGATAACCTGATCGCCCAGCGTCAGGGTGCCACCCACATCGGAGAACTGGAACGGGGTGTAGATGAGGTGGTGCAGGCCGGTGGGAACGAGCAGCTTGTTGAGCATGCCGTAGATGAACAGACCGATGTTGCCCGACTCCTTAATGATGCCGGCAACGGAGGAGATGGCACCCTGAACCGGAGGCCAAACGATGCAGAAGCCAGCGCCCATGATCCAGGAGATGATGATCATGATCAGGAACGGAAAGCGAACGCCCGAGAACATCGAAAGGGCAATGGGGAACTGCTTGTTCGAGTACTTGTTGAACACGGCACCGGTGATGCAACCAAGAATGATGCCGCCAAACACGCCGGTATCGAGCACCTGAATGCCCATAACGGTGCTCTGGCCGGTTCCGGTAAGGCCGAGCATGCCGCTCGCTTCGGCAAGAGAACCGGTGGCGTTGAGCACGATGTTGTTGGCCTGCAGGAACAGGAAGAACGACATCAGGGCGATCAGCGAAGCGTGGCCCTTGTTCTTCTTTGCCATGGCACCGGCGATGCCCACGCAGAACAGAATCGAGAGGTTGTTGATGATAAACATCAGCGACTGATAGACAACGGCGCCCACAAGCTGGAACGGACCGGAGCCCAGCACAGGGATCACGGCGCAGATGGTCTTGTTGGTCAGAATGATGCCCACGATGAGCAGGATGCCGGCAACCGAGAGATACATCATCGGCTGAACGATCGACTTCGCGAACACCTCCAACGGCGCTTTGAAATTGAACTTCTTTTTTGCGGTCATAGCGGTACTCCCCTTCCTTTTCCGCAAATTAAGACAGATGTGCCCTAGACAAGACCGTGAGCCTTGCCTTATATCAATCGATGTGTGGGCACGTTATGCCTCGAGACCAGGTTCTCCAAGCAGGTTAACAATGTGATATGCGAGATAACTCTTCTCGGCATCGGTAACGACAACGTTATAGGTAGACGCTAAGTGGTCGGCAATTGACTCGGCACACGAGAACGCCCTCGGATACGCCGTTTCATCGATACGGAACAGCGCGTCGCCATTAACCTGCCCCGCCGCGGGATCGAGCGCTCGCTGCGCAAAAAACTGCAGATGGCGAACGAAACGCTCGTAAGGCAACGAGGTGACGTCAAGGGTCGTAGCATAGTGCTCGGAAACAATCGCGAGCACGTCGCGAACAAGCTGGACCGAGATGATGAGACGGTCAGAGCGCTGCGGCATGGTGGCGTTGACGATATGCAGCGTAATAAAACCCTGCTCTTCTTCGCTCATCTGGATGCCCATATACTCCTTGATAATCTGCAGCGCACGGCCCGCAAGCGCATACTCCTTGCGATAGAACTGCTGGATCTCGAGCAGCAACGGATTCTCGCAGGGGACGCCCTTACGCTCGCGCTCCAAAGCAAGACTGATATGGTCTGCGAGAGCAATGAGAATCTTGTCGTTGATATCAACATTGAGCTCTCGACGGAGCATCTGAACAATGTCCTCGGAAATCACGAGGTTGACGGTGGGAATGGACTCCAAAAGATGTGCCAAGCGGTCAATCGTGCGCGAATCCTGAGAAGTGCCCTCCTGCAGCGCATAGGTCTTTTCGACCGATGCCTCATCGATAGCGTCGCCGGCATGGCGGCCAAAGCAGAGGCCTCGGCCGATGACAATGAGCTCGGAGCCATCGTCCGAAGTGACCATTGCGACGTTATTGTTGAAAACTCGCTTGATAACCACGGTACCCACCACAAGAATTTACTCGGAAAGCCAGACGACAGGCTCTTTAACAGCAACAGGGCCGGAAGCATGCTCACGAAGAGTCGAGTTCTCCGAACGCTCGCACACGATAACGAAGACCGTGGGATCGAAGCCGGCGGCGCGGACCGCGTCAAAATCAACCTCGACGAGGGGCTGGCCCGCGTCGACATGGTCACCCTGAGCAACAAGCGCATGGAAGCCCTTGCCCTCAAGCTTAACAGTGTCGATTCCGATATGCAGCATCACCTGAGCAGAGCTGTCGTCGGACATGATGCCCAGCGCGTGCTCGGTCGGAAACAGTGCCGCGACGGTGCCGGAAACAGGAGCGCACACGGTTTCCTCTGCAGGAACCACGGCAACGCCATCGCCCACGGCACGGCTGCTAAAAGCGGGATCATTGGTTTTTTCTAGGTGAACAAGCTCGCCGGAAACGGGGGCGAGGATTTCGAACTCGGAAGTTACAGTCTTCTGCTCATCCGAACCGCCCATCAGGCGAGAAAAGAAACCCATGGTGGCATGTCCCTTCATACATATAGCCCAACCAAAATCAAGCGAATGCATCCATAGAGACACACCCGTTCAAAGACTTTGGTTAGGCCCACGTCCGAGGGACTCGGTAACCTTCCGCATTTCTTTTTACGGGAGCTATTGTAGACAAGCCCAAAGC
>CABUDZ010000049.1 GCA_902490445.1 uncultured Collinsella sp. | reverse complement strand
CTTTTCTCCATAAAATTAACGAACAGGTGTTATCGTATTTCGTGCCGAAAGTTCCACCGAGCACGCGAGGTGGAACGAATCATAGAACTATCGCCGTCCCCTCGATTCGTGCAGCCTTGGACCTTTCGCATCTAGTCGCCAAGGCAACACGCTGCCGCGTCATGATGGGATCAAACGTGAGCGATACAAAGCTAAAGCCAGCAACCAAAAAGCCTGCTACCCGTAAAGCCGCCCCGCACGCACCGGAGCTCTCTAAGGACGATGTCTACCTGTTTGGCATTGGCATGTGGGAGCGCAGCTGGGAAAAGATGGGCGCGCACCCCGACACGCAGAACCGTACGCGCGGTTGGCGCTTTTGCGTTTGGGCGCCCGACGTAAAGAGCGTCCATGTCATTGGCGAATTTAACGACTGGAATGAGGAAGCCAACCCTCTGGTGCCCGTGCATACGAGCGCTATTTGGGAAGGCTTTATTCCTGGCGCAGAACAAGGTCAGCTCTATAAGTATCTCATTGAGACCAACGAGGGCGAGAAGCTCTACAAGGCCGATCCGTACGCCTTCAAGGCCGAGTGCCCTCCGGGAACGGCAAGTGTGCTGTGGACCCTCGATGGCTACAAGTGGAACGACGCCGCATGGCTCAAGCGCCGCGCCAGTCATAACCACATGTCGCAGCCCCTTAACATCTACGAGGTGCATATTGGCTCGTGGAAGCGCCACGGCGACGCGCCACAGGGCGAGCCGGACGAGTACGGCAACTACCCCGGTCCCATGGACCCCTTCCCCGCGCAGCGCGGCGAGTTCTACACCTACGACGACCTGTCGGTCGAGCTCGTGGACTACGTGCACGACATGGGCTACACGCATATCGAGGTCATGCCGCTTATGGAGCATCCCTTCGATGGCTCCTGGGGCTACCAGACGACCGGCTACTATGCCGCCACGTCGCGCTATGGCGACCCGCAGCAGCTCATGCACTTTATCGATGCGTGTCACAAGGCGGGCATTGGCGTAATCATGGACTGGGTGCCCGGCGGTTTTTGCGCCGACTCCCACGGCCTTGCCACCTTTAACGGCCACATGCTGTTTGAGCACGAGATTCACCCCAACTGGGGCACGCACAAGTTCGACTTCGCCCGTGGCGAGGTCCGCTCCTTCCTGGTCTCCAACGTGCTGTACTGGCTCGAGAACTTCCATGTTGACGGCATTCGCATGGACGGCGTGTCCAGCATGCTGTACCTCAACTTTGGCATCGACGATCCCGGCCAAAAGAAGTTCAATAAGTACGGTACCGAGGAGGACCTGGACGCCAGCGCTTTTATCCGCCAGGTCAACTGCGCCGTGGAGGCCCACTTCCCTGACGTGATGATGATGGCCGAGGAGTCCACCGCGTGGCCGCTCGTGACCTATCCGCCGCAGGACGGCGGCCTGGGCTTCCACTACAAGTGGGACATGGGTTGGATGAACGACACCCTGCACTACATGCAGACCGATTTTCCGTGGCGCCCCGGCAACCACGGGCTGCTCACGTTCTCCATCATGTACGCCTTTACCGAGAACTTCATTTGCCCGCTCAGCCACGACGAGGTCGTGCACGGCAAGTGCTCTCTTATTGGCCGCATGCCGGGCGACTGGTGGCGTCAGTTTGCCGGCCTGCGCACGCTGGCTTTCTACCAGATGACGCATCCCGGTGCCAAGCTCAACTTTATGGGCAACGAGATCGGCCAGTTTATTGAGTGGCGCTACTACGAGTCCATCCAGTGGTTCCTGACCGAGGAGTACGAGACCCACCGTCATCATCAGGCGTTTATCAAGGCGCTCAACCACCTGTACACCGCCGAGCCCGCCCTGTACGAGCGCGGCTACACCGACGACGGCTTTACCTGGATCGACGCGGACAACTCCAAGCAGTCCATCGTGAGCTTTGTGCGCCAGGGCGAGGACATCGACGACGACCTGGTGATTCTGATCAACTTTGACCCGGCGAGCTACGAGAGCTTCCGCGTGGGCGTGCCGCGCGAGGGTGACTGGGAGGTCATCTTCGATTCCGACCGTCCCGAGTTTGGCGGCAGCGGATACGCCGGTGAGGAGCCCTACACCTGCTCGAGCGAGCCCTATCCGTGGAACGGGCAGATGGACTCCATTGAGATTAAGGTGCCCGGCTTGGCAGGCGTGGTGCTTAAGCGCCGCGGCCCCAGCAGCTATAAGCCGCCGGTGGTCGAGGAGCCCAAGGCTGCGCCTAAGAAGCGCACGTCGTCGGTGAGACCTAAGCCCGCGGCTGCTAAGAAGGCTCCGGCTAAGGCGAAGGCTAAGGCGACCAAACCCGCCACGGCCAAAAAGACAGCCACCAAAAAGGCTGCTCCCAAGGCTAAGGCAGGTGCTGTTAAAGCATCTGGCAAGAAAGCGTAACAAAAGCGTTACCACTGCAATTACCCGCCCCGACGGGGCGTAGGATACAAGTCATAACCGTTCCGGGAGAAACATCCCCGGGGGAAAGGAACGTATGAATAAGATCTTCGACAACAAGCAGGAGTTTACCGAGCTCTATCGCGATGCCGTCATGAGCATCAGCGGCAAGAGCGTCGAGGCCGCCAGTGACCTCGACCGCTTTAACGCCCTGGCCAAGCTCGTGGCCGAGAAGGCGCGCACCGTTGCCACCAAGAGCGACGCCCGCGTCGCCGCCGAGGGCAAGAAGCGCGTGTACTACTTCTCGATCGAGTTTTTGATCGGCCGCCTGCTCGACAACTACCTGCTCAACTTTGGCGTGCGCGACATGGTCGCCGAGGCGCTCGAAGACATGGGCTTCGACCTGTCCGTCATCGAGAACCAGGAGCCCGATCCGGCTCTGGGCAACGGTGGCCTGGGCCGTCTGGCCGCATGCTTCCTGGATTCCATGGCAGCCGAGGGCATTGCCGGATACGGCAACGGCATGCGCTACCGCTACGGTCTGTTTAAGCAGGAGATCGTCAACGGCAGCCAGGTCGAGGCCACCGACGAGTGGCTCACCCACGGCTATCCCTGGGAGGTCCGTCGTCAGGACAAGGCCGTGACCATCAAGTTTGGTGGCCGCGTCGAGGGCTTTGAGGAGAACGGCCGCACGTTCTACCGCACGGTGGACACGCAGGACATCCTGGCCGTCCCATATGACATCCCCGTTGTGGGCTATGCCGGCGAGACCGTCAACAAGCTGCGCGTCTGGGCCGCCGAGCCGGTCGAGGAGCACTTCGATCTGGAGGCCTTCAACCGCGGCGACTACGCCCTGGCCGATGCCGAGCGCGCCGAGGCCGAGGCCATCAGTGCCATCCTCTACCCCAACGACGCTGGCGAGCACGGCCGTCTGCTGCGCCTGAAGCAGGAGTACCTTTTTGTTTCGGCCGGCATCTACAGCCTGCTCGACACCTTTGAGAAGGAGCACGGCAAGAACTGGGAGCTGCTGCCGCAGTTTGTCGCCATCCATACCAACGATACCCACCCCGCCATGTGCGGCCCCGAGCTCATGCGCATCCTCATCGATGAGAAGAAGCTCGAGTGGGATGACGCCTGGAACATCGTGACGCAGGTCGTGAGCTACACCAACCACACCATCCTGCCCGAGGCTCTGGAGAAGTGGCCCATCGGCACGTTCTCCAAGCTCCTCCCCCGCGTGTACCAGATCATCGACGAGATCAGCCGTCGCTGGCACGAGTCGTTCGACACCACGCAGGAGGGTTGGCAGGAGCGTCTGCGCCAGACCGCCATTCTGTGGGACGGCGAGATTCGCATGGCCAACCTGTCCGTGATCTGCAGCCATAGCGTCAACGGCGTGGCCAAGATTCACTCCGACATCATCAAGAACATCGTGCTCAAGGACTTCTATGCCCTGACGCCCGAGAAGTTCAACAACAAGACCAATGGCATCTCGCACCGTCGCTTCTTTGCCGAAGCCAACCCCACCTACGCCAAGCTCGTGACCGAGGCCATTGGCGATGGCTGGCTCAAGGACGCCTTTGAGCTGGAGAAGCTCAAGGAGTTCCAGAACGACGTCGAGTTCCTGAAGGCCGTGGGTGCCTCCAAGCGCGCTAACAAGGAGCGCCTTGCCGCCTACGTCAAGGCCGAGACCGGTCTGGTCATCGACCCCAACACCGTCTTCGATGTTCAGGTTAAGCGCTTCCATGCCTACAAGCGCCAGCTCATGAACATCATGAAGGTGATGGACATCTACAACCGTCGCATCGCTGATCCTAACTTCCACGTGACGCCGACGACCTTCATCTTTAGCGGCAAGGCCGCCTCGAGCTACACCTTCGCCAAGGAGACCATCCGACTCATCAACTCCGTGGCCGACGTCATCAACAACGACCCGCGCGTCAACGAGGTCATGAAGGTCTGCTTTATCCCCAACTTCCGCGTGAGCAACGCCCAGCTCATCTACCCCGCCGCCGAGATTTCGGAGCAGATTTCCACGGCCGGCAAGGAGGCCTCGGGCACGTCCAACATGAAGCTCATGATGAACGGCGCCATTACGCTGGGTACCCTTGACGGCGCCAACATCGAGATCGCCGATCTGGCCGGCCGCGAGAACGAGGCCATCTTTGGCCTGACCGCCCCCGAGGTCGAGCAGCTCTGGGCATCAAACAGCTACTTTGCGTGGGATACCCTCAACGGCGACCGCGAGCGTCTGGGCCGCGTTATGGACGAGCTCAAGGACAATACCTTTGCGGGTCTTTCGGGCAACTTCGAGAGCATCTACAACGAGCTCATGAACAACAACGACCCCGACCTGGTCATGGCAGACTTCCGCAGCTACGTCGACGCCTGGGAGAAGCTCACGAACAGCTACGGCGACCAGGAGACCTGGAACCGCAAGGCCCTGCTCAACACCGCCTCGAGTGGCTGGTTCTCGAGCGACCGCACCATTCGCGAGTACCGCGACGAGATCTGGCACGCATAAAGCGCGCGAGCTCCCTTTGCAGCACGGCATTATTCGACGGGCGCGACCGAGCGCCGCGCCCGTCGCTAATGGGTTTAGGAACATCGATGACAGAAGGAGAAATCGATGAGTAAGAAAGAATGCATCGCGATGCTCCTCGCAGGAGGACAGGGCAGCCGATTGGGGGCACTCACCCAAAAGATCGCTAAGCCGGCGGTTAGCTTTGGTGGCAAGTTCCGCATTATCGACTTTTCGCTCTCCAACTGCTCCAACTCGGGCATCGACACGGTGGGCGTTCTGACGCAGTATCGTCCCTACCTGCTGCATGCCTACGTGGGCTCCGGCGAGGCGTGGGATCTGGACAGCCGCGACGGCGGCGTGTCGATCCTGCCGCCGTACGAGACGCAGACCGGTGGCGCCTGGTATGCGGGCACGGCCGACGCCATTACGCAGAACCTGGACTACATCAAGGCCAACGACCCCAAGTACGTCCTGATTCTTTCGGGCGATCACCTGTATCGCATGGACTACCGTAAGATGCTCAAGACGCACATTGATAACAATGCCGACCTCACGGTGAGCGTTATGCCCGTGCCGTGGGAGGAGGCCAGCCGCTTTGGCATCCTGACCACCGACCCCGAGGACGGCCGCATCACTAAGTTCACCGAGAAGCCCGAGAAGCCCGATTCGAACCTCGCATCCATGGGCATCTACATCTTCTCGGCCGACGTACTGATCGAGGCGCTCGAGGAGGACGCTCTGGACCAGCGCTCGAGCCACGACTTTGGCAAGGACATCATCCCCAAGCTGCTCGGTGAGAACAAGCGCCTGTACAGCTACGAGTTCCACGGCTTCTGGAAAGACGTCGGCACCATCGCCAGCTTCCATGAGACCTCGATGGACCTGCTGGGTAACAACCCCGAGTTCGATCTGTTCGACAAGCACTTCCCCATCATGTCCAACATCACCACGCGACCGCCGCACTACATTGGACCGGATGGTCGCCTCGACGACTGCCTGGTCTCCAACGGCTGCAAGATCTACGGCACCGCTCGCCACTCAATCCTTTCGACCGATGTCATCATCGAGGAGCGCGCCGTGGTCGAGGACTCTGTGCTGCTGCCGGGTGCGCACGTTAAGAGCGGCGCGCACATCTGCCGCGCTATTTTGGGCGAGAACTCCACGGTCGAAGAGGGCGTGAAGCTCGGCTCTGTCGATACCACCAAGGATACGGCCGTCGTTGGAAATGACGTCGTTATCGGGAAGGGGGAATGATCCGATGATCAATCGCAAGGCCATCGGTTATATCACCGCTAACTACTCTTCGACCTACGGCAGCGTGCTGCTCAAGGACCGCCCCATTGCGTCCGTTCCATTTTTGGGCCGATACCGCCTGATCGACTTCCCGCTGTCCAACATGATGAATGCTGGCATTAAGACCGTCGGCGTCGTCATGCCGGGCAACTACCGCTCGCTGATCGACCACGTGGGCTCGGGCAAGGACTGGGGCCTGGACCGCAAGAAGGGCGGCCTGTTCATGGTGCCCGGCAACGCGTATGGCACCACCAAGGGCGGCATGCGCTTCTTGCTGCGCGACATCATCTCCAACAAGACGCTGTTCCAGCGCTCGGACAAGCCATACGTTGTGATGATGGGCACCAACATCATCTTTAACATGGACCTCAACACCATCATCGACGCGCACGAGAACTCCGGTGCCCAGATGACCGTGGTGTACTGCAAGGCCACGCGCAACGTCGATGACGAGACCAAGCTACAGATCAACGAGAACGGCCGCCTGACGGGCGTGAGCGCCGGCGTCGTGTACGGCGACAACGCCTCTATGGACTGCTGCATCGTCAACCGCGAGACGCTGCTCGAGATCATCGACCACTACCAGGCCGCCGACTATCTGGACCTGCTCGAGGCACTCCAGGGCGACTTTGGCAACATCGACGTGTGCAGCTACGAGTACAAGGGCGAGGTCGTGGGCGTGTTTAGCGAGAAGTCGCTGTATCGCCGCAGCATGGACCTGCTCGACCAGACCGTGGCCGACCAGCTCTTCGATCCCGAACGCCCGATCCTGACCAAGGCCCATGACGTGCCGCCTTCACGCTATGCGACCGGCAGCCACGCCTGCAACTCGATCATCTCGGCCGGCTGCATCATCAAGGGCACCGTGCGCAACTCGATTCTGTCTCGCGGCGTCGTGGTCGAGGAAGGCGCCTCGGTGACCAACTCGATCATCAACCAGAGCTGCATCATCAAGAGCGGCGCCCGCGTTGAGAATGCCATCCTGGACAAGAACAACGTGGTTCCCACCAACACCGAGCTTCGCGGCACGCCCGAGAACATCCTGGTGCTGGGCAAGGCTCCGTTAACTTCCGATACCACCATCGTACGTTAACGTTGACACCGCAACATCGCTCGTAACATGTAGAATAGCCGCCCGGTTAGCGCCTGGCGGCTATTCTCGAATAACAACATGGGAGACAATATGGCTGATTCCAGCAAAAAGATGCAGATCGTGTTTGCCTCGGCCGAGTGCGCGCCGTTTGTAAAGACCGGTGGCCTGGGCGACGTAGCGGGTTCGCTGCCTGCGGCACTTGTGCGCGCCGGCGCCGAAGTCATCGTGATGGTGCCCAAGTACGCCACCATCAAGGACGAGTACAAGGCGCAGATGGAGCACTTCTCCGACTTTTACGTGAGCCTGGGCTGGCGCAATGAGTACTGCGGACTCGAGAAGCTCGAGCACGACGGCGTCACCTATATGTTCATCGACAACGAGCGCTACTTTGCGCGCGACTATCCGTACGGCTTCTTTGACGACGGCGAGCGTTTTGCGTTCTTCTCCAAGGCCATCACCGAGAGCCTGCAGCACATGCCGGCCGGCTTTGAGTGCGACATCCTGCACTGCAACGACTGGCAGACGGCACTGGCGCCCGTGTTTTTGCGCGAGTTCTACCAGGGCCTGCCGCTGTACGACCGCGTCAAGACCGTGTTCTCGATCCACAACGTGGCGTTCCAGGGCCAGTTTAGCGATACCGTGATGGAGGACATCCTGGGTGTGGCGCACATTCCGGCGGCCGCTTCGCAGCTGCGTTGCGACGCCTGCAGCATCAACTACATGCTGGGCGCCCTACGTTATGCCGACGCCATCACTACAGTGAGCCCCACCTATGCCAACGAGATCCAGACGCCCGAATTTGGCGAGGGCCTGGACGGTGTGCTGCGCGAGCGCTCCTATGCGCTGCAGGGCATTTTGAATGGCATTGACGTCGCGGGCTTTGACCCGGCGACCGACAAGCGCATTGCCGCCAACTACACCGTCGAGGACCGCTCCGGCAAGGCCGTGTGCAAGGCCAAACTGCAGGAGGAGCTGGGGCTCGAGGTTCGCGACGACCGTCCGCTTATGGTCATGGTCACGCGTCTGACGCGCCAGAAGGGCATGGACTTGGTCATGTATGCGCTCGACCGCATCCTGGCCGGCGGCGTGCAGGTGGCGGTGCTGGGCACCGGCGACCGCGACTACGAGGACGGCCTGCGCTATTTCCAGGACAAGTACCCTGGCACCATGGTCGCACGCATCGAGTTCGATCCGGCGCTGTCACAGCGCATGTATGCTGCCGCCGACATGTTCCTGATGCCGTCGAAGTTTGAGCCCTGCGGCCTGTCGCAGATCATCGCCATGCGCTACGGCACGCTGCCCATCGTGCGCGAGACCGGCGGCCTGAAGGACACCGTGAAGCCGTACAACGAGTTTACCGGCGAGGGCACGGGCTTCTCGTTTAGTAACTTTAACGGCGACGAGATGGGCGATGCCGTATTCCGCGCGGCGCGTCTGTTCTGGGATAACCGCGAGGCCTGGAACCAGCTGGTCACGCAGGCCATGAGCCAGGACTTTAGCTGGACGCGCTCGGCCGATAAGTACCTGGACCTGTACTTCTTTATGCATCCGGAGATTGAGAGGCCAGCGGCTGTTGTCGACGAGCCTGAGGCTGTGGCTGAGCCGGTGGCCGTTGAGGAGAAGCCGGTTGAGGCCGAGCCCGCAAAGGCCGAGCCTGAGGTGAAGGCTGAGGTTGCTCACAAGGCAGAGGTCGAGGCCAAGCCTGCTGTAAAGCCCGTAGCTAAGAAGACCGCGACCCGCAAGACGACGGCTAAGAAGGTTACGACGGTCAAGGCCGCCGCGACTAAAACAACGGCTGCCAAGACAACGACCACGCGCAAGCGCACCACCGCAGCTGCCAAGAAGGCCGCCGAAGCCGCTCCCGAGGTAAAGGCCGAGGTCGCTGAGGCCAAACCGGCCGCCAAGGCTCCGGCAAAGACCGCTGCCAAAAAGACGACCACGACTGCCAAGAAGGCAACAGCTGCCAAGAAGACCACGGCAACGAAGTCGACGGCCGCCAAGGCTACTGTGACAAAGGCCGCTCCGAAGGCTGCCGCAAAGCCGGCCGCCAAAGTCGAGGAAACGCTCGCCGAGACCAAGGCCGAGGCAACCGTCGAGGCCATGCCAGCCGCCAAGACCACCACGCGCAAGCGCGCAACGACGACGGCTAAGAAGACCACGACCAAGGCTGCTGCTCCCAAGGCGAAGGCTAAGGCCGAGGCCAAGCCCGCAGTAAAGGCCAAGCCGGCACCGAAGGCATCCGAGGCCAAGCTCGCTGCCGCCAAAGAGGAGCCCAAGGCCGAGGTAAAGGCCAAGCCCGAGCCCACCAAGAAGGCCCCGGCCTCCCCCGCCGCCGCAACAGAGGAAAAGGCTCCGACTAAGAAGACGTCCGTCCGTAAGGCAACGGCCACCCGCAAGCGCCGCTAGCCCACAGACGATCCAAAACCTCATCAAACCATAAGTAAGGGGCGCTCCAACCGGGCGCCCCTTCTCTGTGGATAGTTGGTAAAACGATTTTCTAGGACAACCGTTCGCCGATGGTAAACGGATGTTGTTTATACAGCCTGTGTACAACAGATATACTTACATCCTGTGCGTAAAGCCCATGGCCAGCAGGCCATGATTCTATTGAACTGGACCGTACTATGAGATTGATACACAACAGCCGCCTGCCGCAGTTTCGCACTCCGTTTGGCGCTGTGACCACAGGAACTTCCGTTTCGCTGTCGGTAATTTTGGAGGATGCCGACCCCAACCAGGCAACGCTTACGCTGCGAACCTGGGTCGATGAGATCGGGGAAACTCTGTATCCCATGACGCATGAAGGCGACGGCATATTTTCCGTAGAGCTTGAGTGTACCGAGCCCTGTCTTATCTGGTACAGCTTTATCTGCAATATCGAGGGCCAGCCCGAGGTTCGCCTGGGCGCACCGCAGGGCCGCACCGGCGGCGAAGGCGTAACCTACGACTACGCCGAGGCACCTTCGTTCCAGATCACCGTCTATAAGCACCGCGACAACCGCCCCGCCTGGTACGAGCGCGGCATGGTGTACCAGATCTTCCCCGACCGCTACGCCCGCGACGAAAACTGGCGCGAGCGCACGCTGGCCGAAGTCGAAAAACCGCGCAACGGAATCCAGCGCCGCATGATCGAGGACTGGAACGAGCCGCCCGTATACGAGCGCGCCGAGGACGGCTCCATCAAGACCTGGGACTTTTACGGCGGCTCGCTCAAGGGTATCCAAAATGACCTGCCCCGCATCGCCGAGCTGGGCTTTACGGCCATCTACCTCAACCCCATCTTTGAGGCCGCGAGCAACCACCGCTACGACACGGCCGACTACACCAAGATCGACCCAATCCTGGGCACCGAGCAGGATTTTACCGAGCTGTGCCAGGCAGCCGAGAAGCTGGGCATCTCCATCATCCTGGACGGCGTCTTTAACCATACGGGTGACGACTCCATCTATTTCAACCGCTACGGCAACTACCCCGGCGTGGGCGCGTGGCAGAGCGAGGACTCGCCGTGGCGCGATGCGTTTTATTTCCACGAGGACGGCTCGTACGACTGCTGGTGGGGCGTGGGCAACATGCCCGCCATCAATGAGAGCTCCGAGCTGGTACGCGAGCGGCTTCTGGGCAAGGACGGCGTGATCCGTAAATGGCTACGTGCCGGCGCTCATGGCTGGCGCCTGGACGTCGCTGACGAGCTTTCCGACGACTTCCTGGCCGAGATCAAGAAGGCCGTACTTGCCGAGAAGCCTGATGCACTGTTGCTCGGCGAAGTCTGGGAAGACGCCTCCAACAAGATCAGCTACGGCCATCTGCGTCGCTACCTACAGGGCTCCGAGTTGGACTCTGCTATGGATTACCCCTTCCGCGACATGGTCATCGGCTTTTTGATGGGCTACAAGAACGCCTACCAGGCAGCCGAGGAAATCGAAACCCTGCGCGAGAACTATCCCCGTGAGGCCCTGTCCTGCGCACTTAATCTGCTTTCGAGCCACGACCGTCCGCGCATTATCTCGGTGCTCGGCGGCGGCCCCGACGAGTCGCAGCTGCCCGAGTGCGAGCGCAGCAAATGGCGCCTGGACGAGAACTCGATGGGCCTGGCCAAGAGCCGTTTTTGGCTCGCCACGCTCATGCAGATGACCTTCCCCGGCGTGCCTTCGATCTACTACGGCGACGAATACGGCCTGGAGGGTCTAACCGATCCGGGCAACCGCCGCACCCTGCCGACCAAGGACCAACTGCACGACTTCGACACGCTGGCTATTGTCAAAAACGCCTCCGCCGTACGCCGCGCACTGCCGTTTATGATCGACGGCGAGATCAAGGCCTTCGCGCTCAACGACGAGGTGCTGGCATACAACCGCACGGGCAGGGATGGCGAGTCCGCGACGGTTATCATTAACCGTAGTCTGCGCAATTCGCACCGCGTGACGATTCCGGCGCTCGACGAATGCGCGAGTGACGTGATCAGCGGTCACGAGTGCGAGATCCACAACGGCACGGTCACGCTCGATTTGTATCCGCTGGGCTCGTCGATCATCTATCACCATGCCGAGCAGCGCCTGCAGGAGCCGCTCGATCACGGCGCGGGCGTTGTGTGCCATATCACCTCGGTACCGACCGATGACGGCAAGCCCGGTACGATCGGCGCACCCACGCGTCGCTTTATCGACCATCTGGCCGCTATGGGCATGCGCTACTGGCAGGTCCTGCCTGTCAACCCGACGGACTTCTTCCGCTCCCCTTACGCCGGTCCTTCGGCCTTTGCAGGCAATATCGACCTGCTGCCCGAAAGCCACGAGGAGCTGGCGGCCGACTTTGAAACTTGGAAGGCCCGTGGCGGCGAGGATGCCGATCCGCTGTACACCGCGTTTAAACATCGCAATGCCGATTGGCTCGAGAAGTACTGCGTCTACATGGCCGTCAAGAAATACTTTGAGGGCGAGTCGCGCCACGATTGGCCGGCAGATGTTGCGCGCTACAACGAGCACCTGATTGACGACAAGCGCTTCCACGACGAGGCCGAGCTTCAGGCGTACATGCAGTACCGCTTTGACCTAGCCTGGTGCGAGCTCATGAACTACGCGCACAAGAAGGGCATCGAGGTCATCGGCGATATTCCTATGTACGTGTCCGACGATTCGGCAGATGCGTGGAGCGAACCCGAGAACTTCTGGCTATCCGATACCGGCAAGGCAATCGAGATCTCCGGTGCGCCGCCCGACAACTTTGCGCCCGAGGGTCAGGTGTGGGGCAACCCGACGTTCCGCTGGGACCACATGAAGCAGAACGGCTATAGCTGGTGGATGGATCGCCTACGTCGTGCGTTCTCACTTTACGACCGCGTGCGTCTGGATCACTTCTTGGGCTTCCACAGCTACTTCAGTATCCCCGCTGGCAAGGCTTGCGCCGAAGGTCGCTGGCTGGCGGGACCGGGCAAGGACCTGTTTCAGACCGCCTATGACGAGCTGGGTCCGCTCAACTTTATTGCCGAGGACCTGGGCTATTTGACGCCCGGCGTTCGCGCCATGGCCTCGACCTGCGGCTTCCCCGGCATGGACGTGCTGGAGTTTGGCGACTACGACGTCCGTTGCGGCGTGCACCCTACGCCAGGAAAGATCCTGTATACCTCGACGCACGACACGTCGACGCTCGCGGGTTGGTGTACGCGTTCCTTTGCGGGCGGCGACGAACCGAGCGGTGTTGAGGTGGCGGCCAAGCTGATGAGCGATGCGCTGGCAAGCGACGCTCCCCTGGTGATGATGCCGCTGCAGGATGTCCTGGGGCTGAGCGACGACGCGCGCATGAACGTACCGGGCGTGGCCACGGGCAACTGGACCTGGCAGGCTGACGAGGCCGACGTTGCGGCCGCCGAGGGCAAAACCGCACAGCTCCTGCGCAACACGCATAGATTCTGGGGCGAAGCGTGATAAAACGCCCGATATAGGGTACAGTTACAGACGTTTGAATTTTTGCGGGCAGAGTAATCTGCCCGCTTTGTGCTGAAAAGGAAGTATTATGGCGCGCTACGATTACAAGTGCTCGAGCTGCGGCAACGTGTTTGAGGTTGAGCATCCTATGTCCGAGACTCCCGAGGTCGTGTGCCCCAGCTGCGGCGCTCCGGCCGCCAAGACGTTCTCGGCCAGCGGTATTAAATTTGAGGGCAGCGGCTTCTACAACACCGACCAGCGAAGCGGCGGCTCCAGCACCAGCGCCACCAGCGGCTGCTGCGCCAACTGCCCACACAACCATTAACAGGCAAGTAGCCCCGCTCCCAAATTGACTACTCTGGAGTTGCGCCACGAAAGCGGCCCATTTACTACGTTTGACCCGTATTGGTCGATCATAGCAGCGTATTTGCAAAAACGGCAAGCCGTCTATCTGCGGTTTTGATTTCACAAAATTCGGCATGGATGAGGACAGCCGGTTTAACGTAGTAAATAACCGCATTTCATGGCGAACGGATCGAAGAGGCACAAAGTAGCTAAAATAGTCCCGTCCCAAATTAGCTGATTTGGGACGGGACTTCGATTTACTGGCGGACCAGCCTGGCGCAGAAGTGGCCGTCGTAGGAGTCGGCGTTTACCGGCACGCTTTGGAAGAGGCCTCGATCGTTCTGGCGTACGGATACGAGCTTCTTGGCCTGATCGAACTCGGGGAGTTGCAGAATCTGCGCCTCGGAGAGCGGCTCCAGGCTAAAACCGGTGCCCTCGGGAGAGTTCAGGAACGCTTCCACGACCTGTGTGTTCTCCTCGTCGAAGACCGAGCATGTCGCATAGATAAGCTCGCCACCAGCAGCCACGCGCGCAGCGGCTTCCTTGAGCATCGTCAGCTGCAGCTTGGGCAGCTCAACCGTCACATCCTTTTCGGTCAGGCGCCACGGGATCTCGGGATGACGACGCATGGTGCCGGTACCAGAGCACGGCGCATCGATAAAGACTGTGTCGAACTTAACCGGCTCGCCAAGCATGGCATCAAACGATGTGAGCACCTCATCAAGCTCGCAAGCATCACCAGAAACCGTACGAACGCCCTGAATACCGGCCTTATGCAGGCGAGCGAGATTCAGATCGCACTTGCGATCATGCAGATCGAGCGCCGTATGCTGACGCTCATAGCCCGTACGCTTGGCCTGGCACATCATCACATAGGTCTTGGTGCCACGACCGGCACCAATCTCAAGGCAGCTACCAGGGCGCGTAGCAGCTGTGGCGATAAGTTGCGCGTTGAGATCAGATGCCACCGCGGCAGCACGCTCAAACGCACCCGAAGCAACGGTAACCTGGGCATCAACCGGGGCATGGCAGCCCGGGAAGACAGGTGCGACGAGCTGCGAGATATACGGATCGGGCTTGGAAGCAAAAGCGTTCTCATGCAGGGCCAGCGGCGCGGGGGCCAGATTGCCGGCAAAGTTAAGCGCACCCTCTGGCGTGTCAAACGATGCTATAATGCGAGCGCACAGCCATCGCGGCAAGCCCATCAGGCGAGACAGGCGAACCAAGCGTCGCTCAGACTCATCCACATCGGACGCAGTAGCAAAGTCCTCAACATTGTCCGCAACCTTATGCAATACAGCATTGGCTAAGCCAGCGGCGGACTTAGCACCACTGCGAACGAGCTCAACTCCCTGACTTACGGCAACGCGGCCCGGCGTATGCAGATAGAGCATCTCGAAGGCCGAGATACGAAGCGCCATGCGAACACGCGGCGCAACCTTTTTGGGCTTATCGAGAAACTGATCGAGCAACTCGTCCAAAATACCCTGCGTGGCGGCAACACCGAGCGCCAGGCGAGCGGCAAACGCAGAATCGCGCTGGTCAATGGCCTTGGCCGATGCGCGAGAGGACAGCACGTCGCGCGCATACATGCCGCGGCGATCGGCCTCCATCAGCACATCGAGCGCAAGCTTGCGCGCGGGAGACAGCTTGCTCATGACAAAACACTCCAGATAAGATCGGCACCCTGCAGGCCAGCAGCCCAAGCAGAAGCAGTCATAGCACGCTTGCCATCAGGCTTAACCTCGAGCAGTTCAACCGAGCCATCAGAAAGGCCCAGGTAAACACGCTTGGCCTTAACGAGAACCTGACCCTCGCCGAGCGACACATCAGCCGCCGCAGCATCGAGCACACGCACGGTCTTGCCGGCAATCACGCAACGAGCAGGCGCGGTATCGGACGAGGCCAGCACATGACGCACACAATCAAGCGCCGCCATGTGCGGATCCAGGCGCATCTCCTGCTTAGAAATCTTGGCAGCATGGGTAACGAGCGCCTCATCCTGTTCAGTCCACACGGCGGTGCCATCGGCAAGAGAAGGAAGCGTATCGGCAAGCAGTTTACCGCCAAGCTCACCAAGCTCCATAGTCAGCGACTCGGCATGCTTACCGGCAACCGAGGTCGAGGCCTGCGCACAATAGGCGCCGGTATCCACGCCATGCCCAATGCGCATAATAGAAACGCCGGCGACCTCGTCACCAGCAAGAATGGCACGCTGAATAGGAGCAGCCCCACGCCAACGAGGCAGCAGCGAAGCATGAACATTCACAATACCAAGCGGCGCCATATGCAGCACCTCATCGGGCAAAATGCAGCCATAAGCAGCTACACAGAAAATGTCAGCCCGGGCAGCCTGAAGTGCCTCAACAACCTCAGGCGTCATACGATTTGCCTCAACAACCGGCAACCCCAGCTCAAGCGCCTTAGCCTTAACAGGAGACGGCTCAAGCTTCTTACCACGCCCACGAACAGCATCAGGACGAGTAACAACAAGCGCAATCTCATTCCCAGCCTCAACAAGCGAAGTCAAAGAAGGCACAGCAAAATCAGGC
>CABUDZ010000048.1 GCA_902490445.1 uncultured Collinsella sp. | reverse complement strand
CAGCGGGCTGGCCTCGGCTGCCATCTCGGCATGAGCGCTTGCGAACTTCCTGCCCGGGCCGTAGTCGTGAACCATCAGGTCGTGAACGCCCAAAACGCCGGGGTAGCTCATGATCTTGTCTCGAATGTGCTTGACCAGCTTAGGATCGGGCGCCTGGCCCAAAAGCGGGCTCACCGTATCCTGGATGAGTTCAAAGCCGCTCCAGCCAATATAGGCGCCAACGGCAAGGCCAACCCATGCGTCAAGATTGATGTGCGTCACCTGCGAAACAATTGCGCACGCTAACACGGCGCCCGTGGCAAGGACATCGTTCTTGGAATCCTGAGCGGTCGCATGCAGCGTCTCGGACTCAATGCGATCGCCGAGCTTTTGGTTGAGGGCCGCCATCCACAGCTTAACGACCATCGAAAGCGCAAGGACTGCCACCAGGGCAAGCGAGAACTCGACAGGTTCGGGGTTGACAATTCGCTCCACCGACGACTTCACCAGCTCAACGCCAATAAGCAGCACGAGCGCCGCCACGACCAGTCCCGAGAGATACTCGTAGCGACCGTGACCGTAAGGATGCTCGGGGTCGGCCGGCTTGCTCGCCAGCCTGAAGCCCAGCACGCTCACGATATTCGAGCTGGCATCGGACAGGTTGTTCATGGCATCCGCCACGATCGAAACCGATCCCGACAGCACGCCAATTGCACCCTTCGCAGCGCATAGTGCCACATTGACGAGAATACACACCACGCCCGTCAACGTGCCCACGCGCGCACGGTCGCCCTGCGCACGACGAACAATCCACTCGACCATCCTCATCAGTCCCCACGGTACTACCTAATATCTATTGCTCAAACGGATTGTAGTGTAGCCACTTTGTCCTCCAGATACAAAAAGGCCGCAACCCACACGAGCCACGGCCTTGGAACATGACAAAGGAATCGTCCTTTGTCGCACAGGTTTATGCGCTTACTTCAGCAGCGCTCGCCACTGTTTCGGACGAATCGGCTCCGTCTTCTGCCGCCTGCCCCTTCGCCGGCACCACGCCAAAGCAGTAGCTCAGCGCCGCAGACACCGCAAATGCCACACCGCCGGCAGCGCAGCACCACAGCAGGTTCGAGATGCCACCCGTGGCAAAGCCAATGACCATGAGGACATTCGTCATGCCGATGGTATAGGCCGTAACGTGGCCCACGGCCGCAACAAGGCCTCCGACGGCGCCGCCAATGGCCATGCACGTCAGGCACCTGCCATATTTAAAACCGCAACCGTACAGCGCCGGCTCGCTTACGCCGCCAAGAACGCCCGAGATCGAATAGCCCAGCATGAGCGTCTTCTCGTCCTTATCCGCAACGCGGAGCGACGCACCAAAGGGCATGCCCCAAACGGCAAACGTTGCCATCGTCGCGGCGATCAGAATGCACGAATCCGTTCCCACACTCATGAACTGCGCATAGGCGAGCGATAGGACAACGTTGCTGATGCCCGCAATCTTAAGGAACTCCCAACCCGCGGCAAGCCCCATGAGCGTAAGCAGCGACACGATGCCACCGGAATTGCCAAGCATAAACATAAGCTGTCCCAACAGCATGCCCAGATAGCTGCCCGCCGGCGCCGTAATGCACAGCGAAACCGGAACCATGACGAGCATGGTTGCAAACGGAACGAACGAAAACGCCACGGCCTTAGGGATAACGCGCCGAAAGAAACACTCCACTCGCCATAGCACGGGCACCGAGATGAGAACCGGGATAACAGTTGTCGTGTAATCGTTGACCGGCGCGGGAAGCAGGCCATACACGGAAGTCATCGATGCCCCCGTCGTCGATGCGGCATCGACGAGCTTAAGCAGATCGGGCGCAATCAATACGCCGCCCAGCATCATGCCCAGCTGCTCCGAGCAACCGAGCTGGCGGGCAGCCGCCCAACCAAGATAAATGGGCAAAAAGTAGTAGCCGGCGTTATAGAGCCAACTGTAGAACAGGCGATAGATTTCGGAATCGGCAGACCACAGACCCAGCATGCCTTCGCCCATAATGACGGCGACGGTACGGAACAACGCCGCGCAGACAATAAACGGCAGCGCCGACATCATGCTTTTGGACAGATAGTCCACCACGGCCATGGCGTTTGATGAGACCGTCGTTGTAAACGAGGTGTTAGAAACTTGTGACATGGAACGCCTTTCCCAATGTGACATGCGGGCTGTCCCTTTGTCACACCGTGCGGTACTGACCGATTGCGCGGTACTTTTCGTAGCGGAGGTTTGTGAGAGTCGCGTCGTCGAGCCGCCCAAGCGTATCGAAGGCATCAAATGCCGAAGACATGACGGCACCGGCGATCTCCTCATGCGACAGGTCCCTATCGTCGACAATGCCGTCGATGATGCCGAGCGCCAGCAGATCGGGGGCCGTGAGCTTCAGCGCCTCGGCGGCCTCATTCGCGCGGTCGGTATCCTTCCACAGGATCGACGCACAGGCCTCGGGGCTCACGACCGAATAGGCCGAGCTCGAGAGCATCAGGATGCGGTCGGCCACGGATAGCGCCAGCGCGCCACCAGAGCCGCCCTCGCCTGTCACCACCGAGACAATCGGCGTCTTAAGGCCGCTCATCTCCATGAGATTCTGGGCAATCGCCTCGCCCTGGCCGCGCTCCTCGGCACCGATGCCGCAAAACGCGCCCGAAGTATCGACCAGGCACAGAACCGGTCGACCAAACTTTTCGGCCTGACGCATAAGGCGACGCGCCTTGCGGTAGCCCTCGGGATGCGCCATGCCAAAGTTGCGGCGGACACGCTCTTTGGTCGTGGTGCCGCGCTCGATGGCGACAACCGTCACGGGTCGCCCGTCCTTCCAGCCGATGCCGCCCACCACAGCGGCGTCGTCGCCAAAGTAACGGTCGCCGTGCAGCTCCACAAATCCATCCAGGCCCAGCGAGATCATCTCACCCGCCGTGGCGCGATCTGCCGAGCGGGTCTGCTTGACAATCTCGAGCGCGGTTTTTGGTGCCGTCGAGCGCTTAAACAAGTGTCCCAGCTTTTTGCCGCGGCGACCCGCATGGACGATCTCATGCGGTGCCCCCAGGCCGGGCGCGTGCCCTTCGTGCAGCGCCAACAGCTCGCCTACCGTGAGCGCAATCTCGCCACGCGGAACAACGGCATCGCAAAAGCCGTGCTCCAGCAAAAACTCGGAGCGCTGGAATCCCTTGGGCAGGCGCTTGTGCATGTTCTGCTCGATCACGCGCGGGCCGGCAAATGCCGTCAGGGCATCGGGCTCGGCCAGGATAATGTCGCCCTCCATGGCAAAGCTCGCGGTCACGCCGCCAGTCGTGGGGTCGGTGAGCACCGTGATATACAGGCCGCCCGCCTCGCTGTGGCGCCTAACCGCCGCAGAAATCTTGGCCATCTGCATAAGCGATGTCACACCCTCTTGCATGCGCGCACCGCCCGAAACGGTAAAGCCGACAACTGGCAATCCCATCTCGGTCGCACGCTCAAATGTGCGACAGATCTTCTCGCCCACCACGGAACCCATCGAGCCCATCATAAAGTTGGCATCCATAAAGAAGAGCGCCGTATCGCAACCGCAGATTTTGCCCCTGCCGCACACGACGGCGTCGCGCTCGCCCGAACGCTCGCCCGCGCTCTTAAGCTTGTCGGCATAGCCGGGAAACGAGAGGAAGTCCTCCGACGCCAGATTAGCATCCCATTCCTCAAACGTGCCCTCGTCGACCGTCATGCGCATGCGCGCGCGACCGCTCACGCGAAAGTGTTTACCGCAGCGAGGACAAACGTCGAAGTTGTCGTGCAGGCGTGCCTCATCGATCACACGGCGGCACTCCGGGCACTTGATAAACACGTGGCGCGCGGGAAACTCGGCACATGACTCGGTCATCGGCCCCTCGAGGACGTTGACCGTCTTCGCTTTTCTATTCATCAGCATAGAGATGCCCCATCAAATCGGTGTGATACATGCCCGACAAGAACTCATCATTTGCCAGCACGTCGAGCTGAAGCTCGCTGTTTTCGCTCACGCCCTCGATCACGAGCTCGCCCAGGGCCGAACGCATCTTGCGAATGGCACCGTCGCGCGTGGGCGCACACACGATGAGCTTGCCGAGCATGGAGTCGTAGTACGGCGGAACGTTCGCACCGGTAAACATGGCGGAATCCCAGCGTACGCGCGGACCGCCCGGCACACGCAACGCGGTGACCGTTCCGCATGACGGCAGAAAGTCCGGCGTTTCGGCATTGATGCGGCACTCCATGGCGTGGTTGCGAACCGGCATGTCCTCCTGCTCAAAGGGCAGAGGCTGGCCGGCTGCCACGCGCAGCTGCCACTTGACCAAGTCGGTATCGGTCACAAACTCCGTAACCGGATGCTCCACCTGCAAGCGCGTGTTCATTTCCATGAAGTAGAAACTGCCGTCGTCCGAATACAGGAACTCGATGGTACCGGCTCCTTCGTAGCCGACGGCACGAGCCAGGTCACGCGCTGCCTTGTGCATGCGAGCACGAATGTCGTCGCGTCCGTCGAGGCACGGCGCGGGGCTCTCCTCGATCAGCTTTTGGTTGCGACGCTGAACCGAGCACTCGCGCTCGCCGAGCGAAAACACATGGCCCTGCTTATCGGCCATAATCTGCACCTCGACATGGTGCGCCGGCGCGACGAACTTCTCCATGTAGCACTCGCCGTCGCCAAAGACGGCCTCGCCCTCGGCACGTGCCTCGATGAACGCCTTTGCCGCATCTTCCACGCGCTCGACCTTGCGAATGCCGCGACCGCCACCGCCGGCGCGCGCCTTAATAAGCACGGGGCAGCCAATGCGCTCGGCCTCGGCCGTTGCCTCCTCGGGACTTTTGAGCAAATCGCAGCCCGGCACGATGGGCACGCCCGCCGCGGCGGCCGTTCGACGCGCGGCGTCCTTGTCGCCCATGCTGTCGATCACCTCGGCCGAAGGACCGACAAACGCCAGGCCATACTTGTCGCAGTCGCGCACGAAGCTCGCCTTCTCGGAGAAAAAGCCATAGCCGGGATGAATTGCCTTTGCCCCCGACTTCACGGCACAGGTGAGCACGGCATCGTCGTTGAGGTAGCTCTCGGCAAGACGCGGGCCGCCGATGCAATACGCCTCGTCGGCAAGCTGCACGTGCAGCGCGTCCGCATCGGCCGTGGAATAAACGGCGACGGTCTTGATGCCCATATCGCGGCACGCGCGGATAACACGGACCGCGACTTCTCCGCGGTTGGCGATGAGCACTTTGTCGAACATGAAGCCTTCCTTAACTTTCGTGCATGAGTGCAAAAGACATATCGGCGCGGCAGCAAACCTCTCCGTTGACGCTCGCGGTACCCGTCGCAAAGCGGAACGGCCCGCGCGCACGCGTGATGGTGCACACCAGATCAACCGTGTCGCCCGGGCGCACCGGACGCTTAAAGCGCACCTTATCGAGGCTCGTATAGAACGGCGTCGCGCCGCGCGCCTCCTCGTCGCCCATCAGCAGCACGCAACAGTTTTGGGCGAGCATCTCGCACTGAATCACGCCGGGGACTACCGGGTTTCCCGGAAAATGCCCCTGCAAAAAGTACTCGTCGCCCGTAATCGTGATCTTGCCGTGGGCCTCGTCGCCCACCAGCTCGGCCTCGTCGAGCAAAAGCATCGGTTCGCGATGCGGCAACAGCTTCTTGAGCTCTTCTTTGTTCATGGACATCACCTATCCGATCCTCATAAGGCAACTACCGAACTCCACGAGGTCGCCGTCGGCCACGCAGATCTCGAGCACCTCGCCGTCTGCCTCGGCCGTCACCTCGTTGAGAACCTTCATGGCCTCGATGATGCAGAGGGTCTCACCGGCCTTGACCTTGGAGCCCACGTGCACAAACGGCTCGTCGCCCGGCGCCGGGGCAGCATAGAAAACGCCGACCATGGGAGCGGTCACCTCGGTGCCCTTGGGCTCCGGTGCGGCGGCAGGTGCCTGCGCGGCGGGCTCCGGTGCGGCGGCAGGCATGGCGACAGGAGCCACCGCCGGAGCAGTCACGGCACCCGGCATAGGCATGGGCACGGCAACCGGCTGCGCGGCGCTCGCGCGCTCGAGTTCGACCGCGGTGCCATCGGGCTCCTCAACGCGTACGCGCGTGAGGCCGCGGTCCTCCATAACATCGGCTATCTCGGCAAGTCTTTTGGAATCCATGCTCTAGCTCCTCGTATATCTACGCAGCGCGATGGCGGCGTTGTGCCCGCCAAAGCCCAGGTTTGTCGAAAGCGCCCAGGTAAGGTCGGCGCGAACCGCGCGATTGGGCGTGTAGTCAAGATCGCAGGCGGGATCGGGCGTGTGGTAGTTAATGGTCGGCGGCACCACGCCCTGCTCGAGCGCCATGGCGCAGGCCATGACCTCGATGGCACCCGTGGCACCGATCATGTGGCCGGTCATCGACTTAGTCGACGAGACGTGCGCGGCGCGTGCCGCGTCCTCGCCGAGCGCACGCTTTATGCCCGCCGTCTCGGACGAATCGTTGAGCTTGGTCGAGGTGCCGTGAGCGTTGATGTAGAGGCCCTCGGAAGGCTTAACGTCGCCCTCGGCCACCGCCAGCGATATCGCACGGGCAATGCCGGCAGCCTCGGGATCGGGGCTCGTGATGTGATAGGCATCATCGGTGTTGCCGTAGCCCACGACCTCGGCGTAAATGTGCGCACCGCGCGCCTGCGCATGTTCCATGCTCTCGAGCACGAGCACGCAGGCGCCCTCGCCCATCACAAAGCCGTCGCGGTCTGCATCGAACGGACGGCAGGCCGTCGCGGGATCGGGGTTGGTGGTCAATGCACGGCAGGACGTAAAGCCTGCAACGGCATCGGGGATAATGGCCGCCTCGGCGCCGCCCGCGAGGATCGCGTCGGCATAGCCGTGCTTGATGGCGCGGAACGCCTCACCCACCGCATGGGCAGAAGTCGCGCAGGCAGTCACGACGGGTAGGGTCGGGCCCTTTGCCTTATGGCGAATCGCGATGTTGCCCGAAGCCATATTGGGAATCATCATCGCGATCATGTAAGGCGATGCGCGACGAGGCCCCCGATCGGCGATCGCGTGGACGTTGTCGACGAGTGTCTGCATGCCGCCCACACCCGAGCCCACGTAGACGCCCAGGCGCTCTCGATCGATGGCGCCTTCGACATCAAAGCCCGCATCGTGCATGGCCTCGTCCGAAGCCGCCATCGCAAACTGAACGCAGGGGTCGAGATGCTTGGCGTCACGCTTGCCAAAGTACTCGTTGCCGTCAAAGCCCTTGACCTCGGCCGCCACCTTGACAGCAAACGCATCCGTATCGAAGTGCGTAATCGGGCCGATACCGCACGCGCCGGCGCACATAGCCGCCCAGGTGGCAAGCGCGGTGTTGCCGAGCGGCGATACGGCACCTATGCCGGTGATTGCAACTCTCTGTTCCATCATGGTCTCCTCATCCAAGCCGTTCTTCGGCCCTGGTTTCTACATCGCCATTCCGCCGTCAACGCGTACAACCTCGCCCGTAATGTAGGAAGCCGCATCGCTCGCCAGAAAGCGCACCACGCCGGCCACTTCCTCGGGGCGCGCCATGCGCTTTAGGGGAATCTGCTCCTCGGTTGCCGCGCGAACCTTCTCCGAGAGCTTTGACGTCATATCCGTCTCGACAAACCCCGGGGCGACCGCGTTCACTCGTACGCCGCGGGGCGCAAGCTCGCGCGCTACCGCCTTGGTAAGCCCTATCACGCCCGCCTTGGAGGCAGCGTAGTTGGCCTGCCCGGCATTGCCCATCAGGCCCACAACCGAGCTCATGTTGATGACGCAACCGCCGCGCTGGCGCATAAAGGTCTTGGCGAGCGCGCGCGTCGTATTGAACGTGCCCTTGAGATTGACATCGAGCACGCGGTCGAAGGCATCGTCGCCCATACGCATGAGCAGGCCGTCGCGCGTGATGCCGGCGTTGTTGACGAGCGCCCAAATGGAGCCAAAGTCGTTGAGGACCGTCTCCACGCACGTGTTGACGGCGGCGGGATCGGCCACGTCACATTGATATGCGCGCGCCGTGGCGCCAGCCGCCTCGCAGGCCTCGCACGCCTCGCGCGCCGCATCGACGCTGCCGGCATAGACGACGGCGATATCAAAGCCGTCCTCCGCCAGACCGACAGCGCAGGCGCGGCCGATACCCCGCGAGCCGCCCGTGACCAGTGCCACGCGACGTGAGTCGTTGCGCTCGAGCGCGCCGTTGTTCAAGTTGCCCATGTCATTCCTTTCGGGTTGCAGCCCTGTGGACTATGCGAGCTCGTCGGCAATAGCTGCGACCTGCTCAGCCGTTTCGCACGAATACACGCGAACGTCGCTCAGCGTACGCTTGACCAGGCCCGACAGCGTTTTGCCGGGGCCGACCTCAATAAACGTGTCGATGCCTTGATCCTGCAGAGCATGCAGCGTGTCGACCCAGCGCACGGCATGACTCACCTGATTGGCCAGCACCTCCGATGCCGCCTGCGGGTCGGCCGGATAGGGTGCCGCCGTCATGTTTGCCATGACCGGAATTAGCAAAGGGGACGGGGCGTGCCCGGCTTGGATATACGTCGCCAGCCCCTCAGTCGCCTCGGCCATATAGGGGCTATGGAATGCACCCGACACCGCGACCTTCATGGCGCGACCGCCAGCCTCTTTTACCAGGGCGTCGAGGTTCTGCAACGCATCGGGCGCTCCGGCCACAACCGTCTGCTGGGGACTGTTGTAGTTGACCGGCCAGCAGTTCTCGCCGGCCTGTTTTGCCAGGCCCTCGACTTGCGCTGCATCGAGCTTGATGACGGCGCGCATGCCGCCGGGGTGACGCTCAGCCGCCGTGGCCATCAATGCCGCGCGCTCACACACGAGCTCAAAACCCGCTCGTGTATCGAATGCCCCCGCAAAGGTGAGTGCAGCGACCTCGCCCAGCGAGAATCCCGCACAGGCGGCAGGCACCACGCCGCGCTCGCGCAGGGCGACGGCAACAGCCAAGTCGTGCACGAACACGCAAGGCTGCGTGTTCTCGGTCTGTGAGAGCTCCTCTTTCGAGGCGCTCCGGCACTGCTCGCTGGTCCCCGGGCGCACCTCGTCGGCAATGGCGAACACCTCGGCGGCCGCCGGCGATGCCTCGATCAGGTCGACGCCCATCGCGGGGTGTTGGGCACCCTGGCCGGCAAACAGAAACGCTACGCTACCCATGCGGACGCACCCTTCAGGACGCGCACGGCGCCATCGACCAGATCGTCAACGATTTCACGCGCGCTCTGGCGTTCGTTGACCATTCCGGCAATCTGTCCGCACAAATACGAACCCTCTACGTAATTACCGTCCTTTGCGGCTTTACGAAGCGCGCCCGTGCCCATGGCCCCGAGCTCCTCGGGGCTTGCGCCAGCCGCCTCGTTCTTGGCATACGCGTTGGTGAAGGGACTCTTGAGGGCGCGAACCGGATGTCCCGTCGAGCGACCGGTCGCACGCGTCGACGTGTCGCCTGCCTTGAGCACCAACTCTTTGTACTGTTCGGATACGGTGCACTCGTTTGCGACCAGAAAGCGTGTTCCCACCTGGACTCCGGCAGCGCCGAGCATAAAGGCGGCCGCCACGCCGCGGCCGTCGGCAATACCGCCGGCAGCCACGACGGGAATGTCGACCGCATCGACAACCTGCGGCACCAGTGCCATCGTCGAGGTCTCGCCAATATGGCCGCCTGATTCGGTACCCTCGGCAACCACGGCAGTGGCTCCGCGACGCGCCACGAGACGCGCCAGCGCCACCGAAGCCACGACGGGAATAACCTTGATGCCCGCATCGTCCCAGGCCTTCATGTACTTGGTCGGATTGCCGGCGCCGGTCACCACAACGGGCACCTGCTCATCAATCACCACTTGTGCGACCTCGTCGACAAACGGGCTCATGAGCATAACGTTGACGCCAAAGGGCCTATCCGTCTTGGCGCGCAGCTCGTGAATCTGATCGCGCAGCCAGTTGGCGTCGGCGTTCATGGCCGCGATAATCCCTAAGCCACCCGCCTCGGACACTGCGGACGCCAGCGAGGCGTCGGCGATCCAGGCCATACCGCCCTGGAACACGGGCTTTTCAATGCCGAGCAGATCGCAGAGAGGAGTCTTGAGCATCTCTACTTCTCCAATTCCGCCTCGACCGTATCGGCGAACTCGCCGACCGTCTTGGGGTTCTCCTCGGTATCGAGCTGAATGCCAAACTCGTCCTCGACGGCGACGAGGATCTCGACGGTACCCAGACTGTCGAGACCAATCTCCTCGAGCGTGGACTCGGGCTTCATCTCGACATCGTCAAGACCGGCGGTCTCGCGGATAACGTCGCAAACGCGCTCGAAGGTCTTCTGATCTGCCATGGTAGTTCTCCTTTGTTTGTGCCCTAGGGGCGTTTTTACCTATGTGCAACTACTTCCAACGAAGCAGATAGCCACCTATATCCAGACCGGCGCCAAATCCAACGAGGGCGATGGTGTCGCCTGTATTCAGTGCGTCGGTACTTGCCAGCCGGTCAAGCGCAAAGGGAATGCAGGCGCTCGAAATGTTGCCGGTCTCCCGCAGCGTTCGAACCACGCGCTCGTCTGGCACGCCAAGGCGCTTGACCGCCTGACTCAGGATTCGTTCGTTAGCCTGATGGAATACAAAATGATCGATATCCTCGAGCGAAATGCCCGCCTCGCTCGCAAGCTTATGGACCGTGTCGCAGATGGCGTTGACGCCGAACTTGAACACACGGCGGCCATTCATGGACAGCACGCTCTGGCGGTCCGAGGGAACCTTGAATGGCGAGGTGCCATCCAGCCCGGGAACGCGCAACGTCTCGACATCGGGTGCGGTCGAAAGCTCAACAGCGAGGGGATTCTCTCCCCCAGCCTCTATGACCGCAGCACCCGCGCCATCGCCAAAGAGCACGCACGTGGCACGGTCGGTCCAATCGAGCGCGCGCGTCATCTGCTCGGCGGCAACGACCAGCACATGCTCGGCGCGACCGCGGGCGATATAGCCCTCGGCGACATCGAGCGCAAATACGAAGCCGGCACAAGCCGCCGAGACATCGAAGGCAGGGCACGTCGCGCCTAGTCGCTCAGCAACGGCACACGCCTCAGCGGGAACAAGGTGGTCACCCGTCGTCGTCGAGCAGACGATCAGATCCAGCTGGCTCGCGTCGATTCCGGACACCCGGAGTGCCCGCTCGCTCGCCGCTACGGCAAGGTCGTCAAGTGACTCGGTGGTGCAGACGTGGCGGCTCTTGATACCTGTGCGGGTAAAAATCCACTCATCCGAGGTATCGAGGAACTCGGACAGCTCGTCATTGGAAACACTGCGCTCAGGAAGCGCCGAGCCTGTTCCAAGAATCGTGAAACCCATCACTAACCTCCTTTGAGTTGTTGACGTGTTTACATCGACCAAGAGAGGATAGCGCAATTATGTCGTTATTGACGTGTTAACATTAAATTGTCCAAATGCGACAAAGGCTTCACATTGTGTCTATCTCTCGAGACCATTGCGTTATTCACTTATTCATTAAGGAGGTGGCAGCCATAATGGATGCCAAATTAACGATAGTCGACGTAACCGGATCGACCAACGATGACCTGCTCGAAGCAGGAAAACAGGGAGCGCCGCACGGCACAGGACTTGCCGCCCAGGCTCAGACGGCAGGACGCGGCCGGCGCGGCCACAAGTGGGATTCAACCGCCGGCAACCTATTGCTTTCGATTGTCCTGCGTCCATGCGTTAATCCTGCGAAGTACTCTGGTCTTGCCGCCGTCAGCGGCCTAGCGGTGCTCGAGGCGCTCGAAAAACAGGGTCTTGCAAACGAAATTGGCCTCAAATGGCCCAACGACCTGGTCGCGCGTGAACGCAAACTCGGCGGCATTCTGGTCGAGGCCGCACGCGATAACGACAGCAAACCTTTCGCCGTATGCGGCATTGGCGTCAATGTGAACTATGCGCCCCAAGAGGTGCCCGATGGCGGCTTGCCGGCAATCGGTCTCTCGGACCTTAACGAGAACGTTCCTGCCGTCGACATGCTCCTCGATGAGGTCTATCACGCAGTTATAGACGCTGTAGATGCCTGGGCAGAGTGCCTCAACGCCAAGGAAAAAGACGCCGGTCCGCTCGCGCCCGTCCACTACGAATATATCGCTCACCTCAATTGGATTGGGAAGCACGTTATCGCCCGCTCACCCGCTGGAGACGAGCTGGCACGCGGCATCTTTAAAACCGTCGATGCCTTTGGTCGCGCGTGCATCGAGACGGAAGACGGCTTGCGATCCTTCCATTTTGAGGAGGCATCGCTGCGTCCCGTGAGTGAATAGGGTGCCACAGCCAGCCGCTCGGCAGCCTTACCTGGCGACCCAAACCCATCATGCCAAACAAAAGGGCCCCGCTACCGTAACGGCAGCGGGGCCCTTTAAGCTATGAGCGATATCGCTTAGAGCTTGATGTCGATGTCGACGCCAGCGGGGAGGTCGAGACGCATGAGCGAATCAACGGTGCCCGAGGTGGGGTCGAGGATGTCGATGAGGCGCTTGTGGGTGCGCATCTCGAACTGCTCACGGGAGTCCTTGTTCACGTGCGGCGAGCGGATGACCGTGTACAGGTTGCGCTCGGTGGGCAGGGGGACAGGACCGGAAACGCGAGCGCCGGTCTTCTGAGCGGTCTCGACGATGAGCTTCGCGGACTGATCGACGACCTCGTGATCATAGCCCTTGAGGCGAATGCGGATCTTCTGGGTAGCCAACTTAAACCTCCAAAGAGTGCGAGAGATGTTCTCGCGGATTACGTAACAGGGAACTCGAACTTAGGCGTTCTTGCTCATGACCTCGTCCACGATGGACTTGGGCGCGGGCTCATAAGAGTCGAACTGCATCGTGTAGGATGCACGGCCCTGGGTCTGGGAGCGAAGGTCGGTAGCGTAACCGAACATCTCGCCCAGCGGCACCTTGGCACGGATGAGCTTGCTGTTCTTGCGATCCTCCATGCCCTCGATCTTGCCGCGGCGACCGGAGAGGTTGCCCATAACGTCGCCCATGTACTGCTCGGGGGTCTCGACCTCGACAGCCATGATCGGCTCGAGCAGCTGCGGATCGGACTTCTTGAGGGCGTCCTTGATAGCCATGGAACCGGCGATCTTGAAGGCGGCCTCGGAGGAGTCGACCTCGTGGTAAGAACCGTCGAACAGGGTGACCTTAACGTCGAGGACCGGGAAGCCGGCGATAACACCGGTGTTCAGGGCCTCCTGGATGCCCTTGTCGATGGACGGGATGTACTCCTTGGGCACGACGCCGCCGACGATAGCGTTGACGAACTCGTAGCCGAAGCCCTCCTCCATCTTCTCGAGCTTGATGACGGCGTGGCCGTACTGACCGCGACCGCCGGACTGACGGACGAACTTGCCCTCAGCCTTCTCGACGTCGTGACCAGCGGTCTCGCGGTAGGCAACCTGGGGCTTACCGACGTTAGCGTCAACCTTGAACTCGCGGAGCAGACGGTCGACGATGATCTCGAGGTGCAGCTCGCCCATGCCGGCGATGATGGTCTGGCCGGTCTCGTGGTTGGTGGACACCTGGAAGGTCGGGTCCTCCTCGGCGAGCTTGGTCAGAGCCAGGGACATCTTGTCCTGCTCGGCCTTGGTCTTGGGCTCGATGGCAACGTCGATAACGGGCTTAGCGAACTCGATCTTCTCGAGGACGATCTCCTTGCCCTCGGCGCACAGGGTGTCACCGGTGGTGGAGTTCTTGAAGCCGACGCAAGCGACGATGTCGCCGGCGGCAGCGTCGTCACGGTCGATACGCTCGGCGGCGTTCATCTCGAGGATGCGGCCGAGGCGCTCGCGCTGACCATTGGAAGCGTTGACCACGTAGGAGCCGGACCCGGCACGGCCGGAGTAAACGCGGACGTAGGTGAGCTTACCGACGAACGGGTCGGTCATGATCTTGAAGACCAGGCCGGAGAAGGGCTCGTCGAAGGAAGGATGACGCTCGATCTCCTCGCCGGTGTCCGGATCGGTACCGGTGACGGCCTCGACGTCAAGCGGGCTGGGCAGGTAGTCGACGACAGCGTCGAGCAGCTCCTGAACGCCCTTGTTCTTGTAGGCGGAGCCCACGAAGACGAGGTTGAGCTCGTTGGCCAGAACGCCCTTGCGCAGAGCGGCCTTGAGCTCCTCGACGGTGAAGTCCTCCTCCATGAGGATCTTCTCCATGAGCTCGTCGTCAAAGCTGGCAGCAGCGTCGAGGAGCTCCTCGCGCTTGGTGGCAGCGATGTCGGCGAACTCAGCCGGGATCTCGTCCATCGGCTCGGGGTAGGTCATGCCCTTCTCGTCGGCCTTGAAGTCCCATGCAGTCATGGTGACCAGGTCGATGACGCCCCAGAAGTTGTCCTCGGCGCCCATCGGGACCTGAGCGGCCACGGCGTTGGCGTCGAGACGATCCTTCATGGTCTCGATAGCGTTGAAGAAGTCAGCGCCCACGCGGTCATACTTGTTGATGAAGGCGATGCGGGGGACGTTGAAGGTAGAAGCCTGACGCCAAACGGTCTCAGACTGGGGCTGGACGCCGGCAACGGCGTCGAAGACGGCGACAGCGCCATCGAGGACGCGCAGGCAGCGCTCGACCTCGGCGGTGAAGTCAACGTGGCCCGGGGTGTCGATGATCTGGATGCGGTAGTCCTTGCCGTCCTTGTTCCAGAAGCAGGTGGTAGCAGCGGAGGTAATGGTTACGCCGCGCTCCTGCTCCTGAACCATCCAGTCCATGGTGGCAGCGCCCTCATGGACCTCACCGATCTTGTGGGTCTTACCGGTGTAGTAAAGAATACGCTCGGTCGTGGTGGTCTTACCAGCATCGATGTGAGCCATGATGCCGATGTTACGGGTATCGGAAAGCTTGTACTTAGGCTTAGCCATGTTAGTTCCTTACCTTAACTTACCAACGATAGTGAGAGAACGCGCGGTTGGCCTCGGCCATCTTGAAGACGTCCTCACGCTTCTTGACGGAAGCGCCCAGGCCGTTGGAGGCGTCGAGGATCTCGTTGGCGAGACGCTCGGCCATGGTCTTCTCCTTGCGAGCGCGGGAGAAGTTGACGATCCAGCGGATGCCCAGAGCGGTGGAACGACGGGAGTTGACCTCCATCGGGACCTGATAGGTAGCGCCACCGACACGCTTGGGCTTAACCTCGAGCGTGGGCTTGACGTTGTCCATAGCCTTCTTGAAGGTAGCGAGAGCGTCGCCACCCTCGGACTTCTCGGCAACGATCTCGAAAGCGGTGTAAACGATGCGCTCAGCGGTGGCCTTCTTGCCGTCAAGAAGGACCTTGTTGATGAGCTGAGTCACCAGGCGGTTGTTGTAAACGGCGTCAGGCTGAACCTCACGACGATTAGCTGCTGCACGACGCGGCATGTGAAATCTCCTTAAGTGTCTACCGTGCGGCGCTCAAGACGGCACACGGCGAAAGTATCAAAACGTTATCTGGCTTATTTAGCCTTGGGGCGCTTAGCACCGTACTTGGAACGGGCCTGCATACGGTTCTGGACCGGAGCAGCGTCGTAGGCGCCACGGATGACGTGATAACGGACACCAGGGAGGTCACGGACACGACCGCCGCGGACGAGCACGATGGAGTGCTCCTGCAGGTTGTGGCCCTCACCCGGGATGTAAGCAGTAACTTCGATGCCGTTGACAAGGCGAACACGGGCAACCTTACGAAGAGCCGAGTTCGGCTTCTTGGGGCTCGTGGTGAAGACGCGGGTGCACACGCCGCGCTTCTGGGAGTTGTGCTGCAGAGCAGCGTTCTTGGACTTCTTGGGCACGGAACGACGGCCCTGGCGAACCAGCTGGTTAATAGTAGGCAAAGCGTACTCCTTCTCGAATGATTCCAGCTTTCTGTAAAGTGCAACGGCTTGAATCGAGGGGTCAGCATCCCCCTACGAAACACGCAGTTCGATAGGATACGTGGCGTTAGCTGTGCCGTCAACAGACCACGCCGCCGGGCGTATCCTAAAATAGGCACATTTCCGCAAAGCCTACACAAAAGGAATCCCCTCCTGTGCGCTTGGGAGGATCCCCGGACCGGGCGGCCCAGGTTTTAAGTTTGCTGCTCTACAGTCCTGCGCAAGACGGAAAGCACATTAAGTGCTTT
>CABUDZ010000047.1 GCA_902490445.1 uncultured Collinsella sp. | reverse complement strand
GCAAATCAGCACGGTCAACCAGGCCATTACTGCTAACCCAATCATTTGACTTCCTTTCTCTCATTTCATTTGACCGCCTGGCCAAATCCCCTTATTTCTCTGCCGCCTCGATCAGACTCTTGAGAGGAGTCTTGGGATTGGACGGGATAAGCTGATGGAAAACCGGAATACCCTGCTCGCAAAGCTCCTTCGCGGCCTCGAGCTCATCCGGGTTGAGCATGATCGTGGAGTTGAGGGCGACCTTGCTATCCGGATCGGACTTGTCGAAGCGGCCGACATTGGCAACGTTCACGCCCTCGATCTTGCCCGGTGCGCCTTTAACGAGCTCAAGCACGTCACGCACGCAGTTGGTGAGCGCGAAGATGCGCATGGAGTCCGCACGCGGATCGTTCGCGATGCGGCAAGCATCCGGAACATCCTTGACGAGGAGCTTCTGGCCCGCCGGCGTACCCATGGAAAGCGTCATGCGAAGGGCATCGCTCTCCACGGCGTGCTTGTTGGCGACGATGATCCTGGTGGTGTTGAGCTCCTTGGTCCACACCAGGGCGACCTGCCCGTGAATCAGACGGTCATCGACTCGAACCTGAACAATCATTGTTTCCTCTCCTTACTTATTAGTGCTCTCTAATCGAAGAAGTCTCCGTCGGACCCCTCGTTGTCCGCGGCCTTGCTCGGAGGCTCGACGACCTGCATCGTCGCCCTCGCCAGCTCGACGCTCTGCTTGATCGAATCTGCCGTGACCGGCTCAGCGCCGAGGAGCGCCTCGATCACGAGGCCGAGGTTCATACCGGTAACATGGACGATCCCGCGCTTCTCCGGCTCCATGAGGACGACCTTCTGGAAGACGGAGCCACCGTAGATGTCGGTGAAGATGATGGCCTCGTCCTCAGGGCCCACCGAGTCAATAAACGCCTGGATGCGAGGGGTGAAATCGGAGTCGTCCACGTAGCAGTCAACTGCTTCCACCATGTCCGCCATACCGGTCAGGATCTCGATCGAGCTCCTGATTCCGCTTGCGAGGTGACCGTGCGACGCGACAAGAACTTTCTTCATCGAGTCTCTCCTAGAGCGAATAGTGGTTGGGGTTCAGAAGCTGGATCTTGCTTGCGACAAACGCGCGCATGTCGGGGGCGGCGTCCATCAGGAGGCCAACGCCGTTGCCGTCGTTCTTGCCGGAGTTGATGTCCTTCTCGAAGGCGCGGTACATGGAGCGGAAGTACTCCGTGGCGATGTTGAACTTGCTCATGCCGAGGTTCACGGCCTCCTGGAGCTGCTCGTCGGGGATGTCGGAGCATCCGTGCATGACGAGGGGGACGCTGACGGCCTCCCTGCAGGCCTTGATGCGCTCCATGTCGAGGTTCGGGACCTTGACGTAGGGGCCGTGGGCGTTGCCGACGGCGATGGCGAGCGAACCACAGCCGGTGCCCTCGACGAACTCCTCGGCGAGGTTCGGGTCGGTATAGTGGTCGCTGTTCACGAAGTCGTTGGCGTCGGAGCCGTTGCCGACGTGGCCGAGCTCGGCCTCGATGTCAACGTCGAAGATCTTGGCGACCTGGACGACGTCCTTCGTGAGCTGGAAGTTCTCCTCATAGGGAAGCGAGGAGCCGTCGACCATGACGGAGGGGAAACCGGCCTTGACGCCCTTGACGGCGATCTCGTAACCAGCGGAGTGATCCTGGTGGACGGCGACGGGCACGCTCGCGCGCTCGGCGTAATAGCGGGCGGCGAAGGCGATGATGTCGAGGGCACAGTGGTCCTCGAAGCCGGGCCAGTACTGGATGATGATAGGCATGTGCTCATCCTCGGCGGCCTGGATCGCATAACGGATGGTCTCCGTGTTGATGACGTTGATCGCGGGCACGCCATAGTGGTGCTCGGTCGCATGTTGAAGAAGCTCGTTGACCTTGATGAGAGACATCTTTGTCTTCCTTTCACTTGGATAACCATTGGATTGGACAGTTCTCAGCTCGTCAGCTGGTTGAACACGAAGAGAAGCGCGAGGCAGGCAGGCGCTTGCAAAACGCGGTGGAGCCTATGCGGCCGACTGGCCCTCAGGCTGTGGCGCTGCGCTTCGACGCCACAGTACGTACGCCACAAAAGCAACGACCGCAGCAATCGTTGAAGCGAGGGCGAAGGCCAGAAAACCCGCGTGCGTGCCGAGCGCGTCGCACGCCCAACCGCCAAACAGGTTCGCAACCACGACGGACAGACCGCTCTGAACCATCGCGAAGGCGCTCTGACCTCGAGCGCGACAATCCTCGTAAGTGTGGTTGGCAATGTAGGTAACGCAGGAGTAGTAGACGGTCATGTAACTCACGCTCTGCAGCAGCTGGCCGCAGATCATGACCGGGACGATGCCGGTGCCCACGAGCACGAGCCTGAGCGCCGCCATGAAGCAGGAAAAGATCAGGAGGTTCATCTCGCCGAAGCGCCTGACCAGCTTGGAGGAAACGAGCAGGATGGGGATCTCGCTCGCAGCGGAGACCGCACTCAGGACGCCCACGAGGTTCTGACCCTCGCCAAGCTCGACCGCGTAGCGGCCCAAGAACGCCCCGATGAAGCCAATCGCGGCCGAACTGATGAAGGCGAAGACCAAGACGAAGGCGATCTCATTGCTGGTGAACAGCGAGAGGAGGCCCTTTCCGTGGGAGACCTTGGGATCGTCCGCGGCATTGGCGCGAATTCCCGCCTCGGGGAGGCGCCACATGTGAGCCGCGAAGACCACCAGCGCGGCAGAGACCACCGCGAACTGGATTTGAGGAGCCATGTCGAGCAGCCGACCGACGATCAGGACGACGATGGCATAGCCGATAGTGCCACCCATGCGAATGCGAGAAAAGTCCAGGCCAGAGCGATCCGCGAGCTCGATGACGAGGGAGTCGCTCAGGGGCAGGAGCCCCGAGAAAAACGCCGAGAACGCAAAGGTTACGAGAAGGACCGGGACGAACGTCGACGCCAGGTAATACAGCGGAGCGAGTACCGCCGCCGCAAGGCAGAGGATCACGATGACCGCGCGGCGGCGCCCGAGTTTGTCGGCGATCGTCGACCAGAGCGGCTGGATGGCGAGCGCACACGCCGGGGTCGCCGCGAGGAGGATGCCGGTCTGGGCTGCGCTGAGGCCGAGGCTCGTGTAGTGAGCGGAGAGGAACGGCGAGTACACGCCCGCGCAGACCCAGTAGAGGACGTTCGCGAAGAACAGCGAAGTCATGCTTGCGTTTGTCCTGGCGTTGTGCATCGTGCTTCTCCCTTCTTGCTCGCCGGGTGCCTGTCTGGGCTTCGAAGTGATTCGCCATCTAGCGTGAAACGAAGTTGCGAGGCGTTGGAACAATGTTCTGTTGTTTCATCGTTTTCGTGCTGTTGTTTCACGGCTCATAAGATAGCAGCTCAAGATGAGATTGCGCCGGGGAAGCATCGATTTACCGTGAACGGTAGGAAATCAGCGGTGAAACGCTATTTCACCGCTTATGAAATATTTTGCTTTATTTTCACCTCTCTTGACCTAAGATACAAAGCAAACTAGGGCCAAGGAGTAACCATGGATAAGACAGGAGATGTGCTCAGCCACATCTGCGCGGTCATGAGCAGCCTATCCCCCTCGGAGAAGGCAATCGCAACGTATGTGCTCGACCACCCGTCGGACGTCGCAACGATGACCGTCCGCGAACTCGCCGCAGAAACCGGTACGTCACCGGCGTCTGTTTCGAGGTTCGCAAGGACGCTTGACTACCGAACCTATTCGGACATGCGTCTGGCGCTCGGCATATCCATCAGCAGGGCCTCCGGCGAGGAAAAGGCCACGGGCGGCAAGGTTACTCTGGACGACGTCGAGGGCTCCATTAAGTACGTCCTGTCTCACAAGGTCAAGGAGCTCTCCCAAACCGCCTCGCTCATTGACTCCGATGACTTTTCGACAGTCGTCAATCTGCTCCACAACGCCAACCTCGTCCTGATTGCGGGCGTCGGCAACTCGATTAGCATGGGCGTAAACGCGGCGTTTAAGCTCTCACAGGTTGGAGTCAGGGCATTTTGCCCCAGTACCACCGATGCCATGGTCTCCGCCGCAACCAGCCTCAAGGAGAATGACATCCTGCTCGTCATTTCGACGTCCGGATACTCGAAGCGCCTCGTCAACATATTCGACTCTGCCGAGGATTCGAACACCCCCATCATCATGATCACAGACAACCCAGATACGCCGCTCGCGAAGCGTGCCACGTATATCATCCGAGCCGTCTCGCGAGATCAGGCCATCACCGGAACCGAGGTCGCCTTCTCGCACAGCTCGATCAACTTCGTCATCGAGCTGTTGTTCCTCTTCCTGACCTCTTGCTGGGATGACCCGGTAGAGTTTAACAGGATCATCTCGAAGAATCTCTTGGGAGACAGGCAATACAGCTAGGACGACGCACACCGACGCCCAGACCGAAACGGGAGGACCCCTTGATAAAGCTCATCCTCGCAGACATGGACGGGACCCTGCTGCCGTTTGGCTCAAGGGTCGTATCGGAGCGCACGCACAGCGCGATTCTTTCGGCGCTTGATGCGGGCATCGCGTTCGGCCCCGCAAGCGGCCGCGACTACGCCGACCTGGCCGATGCCTTTGACGGCGACACGCGCTGTTTCTCGACCGGCATCATGGCCAACGGAAAGAAGGTCTTCTCCAGCGGCGAACTCGTGTTCAAAAAGACGCTCTCGACGGAGGCCCTCGTCAAGCTCGATAGCGCCGTACGCCCCTACGCGGGGACGTCACTCTGGCTAGTCGCCGATGTCGATGAGACAGGCAAACGCTGCGAGCAGTTCCTCTGCGCCGTCGAGCCTGGCGACGAATTCGCCCTGGAAATCGTTAAGGACTCCGGAAGAGACATGGCGCTCGGAGACGTGCCCACGAACCGTGACGTCATCACCGCCGGCATCTTCGTCAACGTCAGCTCCGCCCCGACGGAAGTCGTTCGGAGTCGATGCAAGGAGGCCTGCCCAGAACTTGATTTCCCCTCGCCCGTCCCATTCTTCCTCGATGTTGTTCCGGCTGGCTGGAGCAAGGTAAACGGACTCGACGCGCTTCTCGGCAGCCTTGGGGTCACGCTGGACGAGGTCGCTTTTATCGGAGACTCGGAAAACGACGTGACGCTCCTCGAAAAGGTGCCGAACTCCTACGCAGTCGCGGGCGCGATGCCAGAGGCGAAGGCCGCGGCCCATCACCTGATCGGGGACGCAGCCGAGGACTCCGTCGCGAAGCTCATCGAACAGATTGTCCAGCAGCGAGGCTAGGGTTCCGCCAGCGTGGCATGCGCCGCGTGCCTCGTCATCCGTTCGTGGCGCGCTACCTCGTGACGATCCAGAGCGTGGCCATCGTCGCGACGCCGATGCCCACGATGAGCGCGGCCCACAGGACGCGGACCACGAGGTTCATGTCGCCCGCCACCACCATGTCGTTCGCGTGCCAGAACCAGCTCTCGTTTGCCTTGCGCATGATGCCCTCCCTTAGCCTCGATTACGCCATCTATGGCCGAGCAATCGCAGGTCGCGTGCCATGGATTTGCCCTACGCCCAGCTTTCAGTTCTATAAGGCGGCGGGAGCCTGTGCGAGGCCCCGAGTCCTGAGGCTGTTGCAATGAAAATGGGAATCAAGGAGCACGCATCAATCATATGGGTTCCTTTCGGGGGCGATGGCAAACGAAGCATCCATCATATAATGGAGCGACGCAACCAGAGAGGTCACCCATGGAATTTTACGCAAGCTGCCCCGAGGGCTTTGAGTCCGCACTCGCCGATGAGCTTAAACGCCTCGGGCTTTCGCATGTCCGCCGCCTGAAGGGCCGCGCTACATTTGAGGGCGAGCTCGAAGAAGGTTACCGCGCCTGTCTGTGGTCGCGCCTGGCCAGCCGCGTGTTTGTAGTGCTCGGGCGCTTTGAGGCGCAGGATGCCGATGAGTTGTACGACGGCGTTTACGACATCGCCTGGGAAAGCATCGTTCACCCGGGCGCTACCATCGCCATCACCGCCCGCGGCGTGACCGAGCAGCTGCGCAACACGCGCTTCTCGGCCCTGCGCGCCAAGGACGCGCTGTGCGACCGTCTGGCCGAGACCACGGGCCGTCGCGCCGACGTCGATGCCGCCGACCCCGATGTTCACCTACTGCTTTCGCTACGCCAGAGCCGCGCGAGCATAAGCCTAGACCTTTCGGGCGACCCGCTGTTCAAACGCCTACCGCCCGCTGCGACTCGTGCCGGCGAGGGCGCACACGTGTTGCGCCCCGACTACGCCGCTCTGGTGCTGGCGCAGGTCGGCTGGACCGCACTATGCGAGCGCGAGCTGACGGCCGACGATTACGAGAACGAAGCCCTTCCCACGCTGATCGATGCCTCGTGCGCCGGCGGCGGTCTGCTGCTGGAGGCCGTGAACATTCTGACCGACCGCGCCCCGGGCGCCGCACGCGAGCGCTGGGGCTTTGAGGGCTGGCAGCTGCACGATGCCGCCCTGTGGGAGCAGCTGCTTGCCGAGGCGCGCGAGCGCGAGGCGGCAGCGCGCGAGCGCCAGGCGCGCATCGTGGCCGTGGATGTTGACCCCACCGCCCGCAAGACCGCTGAGCGCATGGTTAAATGTGCCGGCTACAAGCGCTTTGTCGATTTTTGTGCCGCCAAGTCCGCCACCGTACTAGACCACACGGGCGCTGTCGCCGGCGCCGCCGTGGTCGCGGATACGACCGAGACACCGCTTTCGCTCATGCATGACACCATGACGCTCATCGGCGAGTTGCGCCGCGCGCCCGAGCTTGCCGCGGCGCCGGTCGCCGCGCTCACCCGCGACGGCCTTATGGCCCGCGCACTCCATTCCGAGCCCGCGCACTCCATCGCCGTCATGCCCAATAACGAGGAGGCGGCTATCGAGGTTTGGCCCTCGCTCGACCACGCCGCCGCGGCATTTGAAGCTACGACCAGCGCGGATGCCGAAGAGCAGGCCGCGGATGCCGAGGACGAAGCCGCCAACACCCCCATGCCCGAACCTGCCGCCATGCTCGACCTGGGCGACGGCAAGCCGCTGCCCGTGCTCATCCCCGAGTCCGAGCAGTTCGCCAACCGCCTGCGCAAGAACGCCCGCCTGCGTCGCAAGTGGGCGCGCCGTGAGGGTGTGAGCTGCTACCGCGTCTACGATGCCGACCTGCCCGACTACTCCGCCGCCATTGACCTGTACGAGGGTTGCCCGCAGACGCCGGGCCGCTGGCTCGTCATCGCCGAGTATGCCGCGCCCAAGACCATCGATCCTGCGCTGGCCCAGGCCCGCATGCTCGACATCTTGGCCATCGCGCCGCGCATCCTAGATGTTCCCGCCGAGCATGTGCACGCCAAGGCCCGCATGCGTTCGCGCGGCGGCTCGCAGTACGGCAAGCAGGGCGCCGGCAAGGGCGGCTCGGGTGAGCGCGCCAATATCGCGCGTCGTCGCCTGCCGCTCATCGAAGAGGGCGGCCTCACCTTTGCCGTCAACTTTGACGACTACCTGGACGTCGGCATCTTCTTGGACCACCGCGTCACCCGCAACCTGGTGCGCGAGCACGCCAAGCAGGCGCGCCGCTTCCTCAATCTGTTTGCCTACACCGGCACTGCCACCTGCTACGCGGCCGATGGCGGCGTCGAGGAGACCGTGACGGTCGACCTCTCCAATACCTATCTGGACTGGGCCGAGCGCAACATGCGCCAGAACGGCTTTGTGGGGCCTCAGCATCATTTTGTGCGCGACGACGTGCTCGCCTGGATTCGCGACCAGCGCCAGACGCGCAACCGCTGGGACCTGATCTTTGTCGACCCGCCCACGTTCTCGAACTCGTCCAAGATGGGCCGCCGCACCTGGGATGTCCAGCGCGACCATGTTGAGCTGTTGGCCGGCGTATCGCGCCTGCTCGCACAGGGCGGCCATGCCATCTTTAGCTGCAACCTGCGAGGCTTCCGCCCCGAGACACGCAAGCTCGCACGCGCGGGCGTGGTGCTACAGGACATAACGGCGCAGACCATCCCCGAGGACTTCGCACGCAACCAGAAGGTGCACCATTGCTATATCGTGCGCCGCCTGCCCATCGAGGACGCCATGGCCGAGGTCGGCTTTAGCGCCGAGGAAATTGCCGAGCGAACCGAGGAGCTGCGCAACCCCGAGGCCCGCAAGCCCCGTGCGGCAGTACCCGCGCACGCGCAGGCCGGCAACGGCAAGTCCAACTTTGCCGGCAAACCCTCCCCCGCCGGCAAGCCCAAAAAGAAGAAGTTCTACGCCAGCAAGCCTAAGGGCAGATAACAAAGTTGCGGTGGAATACGGACTGTTTTGCCTGGAATTAGGCAAATTTAGACCGTATTTCACCGCAACTCATATTGGGATGGTGGTTGGCGATCTAGCCTTGGGTGACTAGGCGGTAGCCAATGCCTACATGGGTTTGGATGTAACGCGGATGCGCGGGGTCGGACTCGATCTTCTTACGCAACGTGCCCATAAAGACGCGCAGGCTCGCCAGGTCGCTCTTGGTCGCCGTACCCCAGATCTCGTGCAAGATAAACTGGTGCGTCAGCACCTTGTCGGCGTTGTGTGCCAGCAGGCACAAGAGCTTGTACTCGATCGGCGTCAGATGCAGTTCCTCGCCATCCATCGTGGCGATGCCGGCATCAAAATCGATATGCAACTCGCCGGTATCGAACGAGCCCTCGGAGACAACACCGCCCGCCTGCGCATACGAAAGGCGCCTGAGCGTGGTGCGAATGCGCGCGAGCAGCTCCTCGACCGAAAACGGCTTAGTCAGGTAGTCATCGGCGCCGGCATCGAGCGCTCGGATCTTGTCCGCGTCCTCGCTGCGCGCCGAAACCACGATGATCGGCATGCCCGACCACGCGCGCACCGACTCCACCACCTTGACGCCGTCCATATCGGGCAGGCCCAGATCGAGCAGCACAATGCTCGGCGCCTGCGACGAAGCGGCGGCGATGGCGGCGTGGGCGGTCTCCACAGCCATATGGCGCAAACCGTGCGCCTCGAGCGCGGCGACGATAAGGTTGCGGACGGCGGGATCGTCCTCAACGACCAAGATGAGCGGTTTCACGGCAGAGTTCGGCACAGCGCTACTCCTTATCAAACGAAACGTCGGCGGCGGGAAGCTCAATCGTAAAGACCGAGCCGTGCGGGGCCGCCGCGGCAACCCCTATGCTACCGCCATGTGCCAGCGCAATGGAGCGGCAAAGCGAAAGCCCCAAGCCCACACTGCGGCAGCTGTCGGCCAGGCCATGGTTGGCGGTGTAGAACGACTCAAAGATTCGCTCGCGGTCCTCGGGCGCAATGCCCGGGCCGTCATCGGCAACCGAGCACGCCACACATCCATCATGGACGCCAATCGAGATTACGATATGCGAACCCGCAGGCGTATAGGTGATGGCGTTGTTCACCAGATTGACCACCAGCTGCACCATCAGACGCGCGTCGACGTTGACAAGCGCCGGCTCATCGCACGCCACCACCTTAAGGTCGTGCTCGCGCACGGCCGGGTTTACGTGGCGCAATGCCTCCTCGACGATATCGTCCATGAGCTCGAGTGTGGTCGACAGATGCATGCCGCCGCCCTCGAGCTTGGTGATGGCGAGCAGATTCTCGACGGTAGCATTGAGCCATTGCGCGTCCGAGCGAATGGATAGGAGCATACCGCGGCGTGTCTGGTCGTCAAGCACGGCCGTGCCGGTCGAGCCCTGGTCGAGCAGCACGTCGGCATTACCCGAAATGCTGGTAAGCGGCGTGCGCAAATCGTGCGAGATGGAGCGCAACAAGTTGGCGCGCAGCTGCTCGTTTTTAGCGAGCACCGCCGCTTCCTCACGGGCCTCCATGGCGCGGGCGCGATCGAGCGCCAGCTCGCCTTCGCTCGCGATGGCATCGGCAAGCGTCCGCTCCTCGGGCGTCAGCGCATCGGGCTCGGCGACAATGGCGAGCACCCCCACCACCGAGGCGGGATCGCCCGCGCGCACCATGGTGTCACCCGAGTGCACGGTCAGGTATATGCCAAAGAACGCCGAGCCGCCATAGGTGGCATCGAGCGGCGTTCCCACATAGGCGGATGCCGAAAGCCGCGGCGGCATCTGCGGCGCCAGCTCGTGCACCGGCGCGGCATCGCCCACGGCCGTGTACATCGTGCGCGGCAGCAGGTCATCGTCGTCGGCATCGGCGCTATACCACACGACCGGACAGTCCGAAAGACGCGCCAGTTGCGTTGCCATAGCATGCACAATCTGTTGCTGATCGCCGCACCGCTGCAGCATACGGTTGGTCTCGAGCACCATCTGCGTGCGACGGTCGCTGGCGGCGGCCTGCGCCAGGGCGCGACGCAGGGCCAACGCGATCGAGCTCGACACGAGCGAGACCGCAAACATGATGAAGAACATGCCGGGGTAGACGCGGTCGATGAGCGACAGCGAGTAGCGCGGGTCGACAAACAAGAAGTTATAGAGCGCCACGGCAGCAGCCGAGCTCAGCAGGCAATACAGGCGGCTCCAGGTAAAGAAGGCGCACAGCTGCACGGCAAACACATAGACGATCATGATGCTCGGCGCGAGACCCGGATGGCCGAGCAGCGCGCCCACAACCGTCGCCGCGACCAGCAGCCCCGCCGATACGCAGGCGTCATACAGAGGGCTGCGACGCGTCAGCGTTGTACGCCGCCACCAAAAGTTCTCGGCAATATCGCCGTCCGCATGGACGTCCATCAGCGCCCCGCCCCTCTCTCAAAAACAAAAACCACCACAAAGGGGACAGGCACCTTTGTGGTGGTGGCCTCCTTGTGGTGGTTCCAAGTGTATAGCCTTTGCAGCCCGCGGTCGCTAGACAAACAGCAGACGTCGACTACGGACGCTCGTCGGGAGCCAGGCGCTGCATCTTGCTCACGGCCTTAAACTTGGTGAACAGCGGCACGTACTCAAAGCTCACGTTGGAGTTCTCCAGGCCGTACCAGCGCGCAGGCGTGCCGGCGGCGCGGCGGATGATGTACTTGAGTGTGATGGCCGTACGCTCGCTGGGCTCCACGTCGCTTTCGGGCGCCAGCAGCTTGCGGATCATGACGAACTTAAACGTACCGATGTTGCCCGGATCCTTGTAGACCGAGTAATCGTGCGTCTGCGCCGGCAGCTCGCCGCTGGCAGCCAGGTCCTGAACAACCTGACGCAGATAGGCATTGACGCGCTGGTTGATCTTATAGCCCAGGTACAGATGCACGCGGAATACGTAGTCGGTGCCGAACGTCTCGACCGAGTAGGCAAAGGTATGCGGCTCGTCCATGGTCTCGACATTCACGAACCACCAGGCACGAGCGCGCTTGGGGTGCTTGTCCAAAATCGAGTAGACGATATCGCGGTCGATATAGTCGGTGTTGGTGTCCTTGGTCAGGTACACGATGTTGTCGCTCATGAGCTCGTAGCGATCGTCGTCGCGCAGGCGTTTGAGCTGCGGCAGATAGCTGCGCAGCGGCAGCAGCGTAAACTGACGTTGCTCGACCGCCGTGCCGTTGTACCAGCACACCATGATGCCCATGATGAGCGCGGCCATAAGGATGGTGAAATAGCCGCCGTGGAAGAACTTGGTGAGCGAGCTCACAAAGAAGAAGCCCTCGAGCATAAGGAAGAAGGCGGCAAAGATCCACGGCGCGACCTTGAGATTGCGCTCCACGTGCAGATAGAAGAAGAGCAGCATTGTCGTGCACATCATGGTCAGGGTAATGGCCAGGCCGTACGCGGCCTCCATGTGCGCCGAGTTCTGGAACAGCAGCACCACGACGACGCAGCCCACGAGCATGACGTTGTTGACCATGGGGATGTAGAGCTGGCCCTTGGTCTCGGCAGGATAGAAGACCTGCATATGCGGCATGAGGTCCAGGCGGCTGGCCTCGGACACCAGCGAGAATGCGCCGGTGATGAGCGCCTGCGAGGCGATGATGGCCGCGACGGTGGAAAGGCCGACGGCAAAGGGGCGCAGACCCGGGGCGAGCATCTGGTAGAAGGGGTTGAGGTCGGCGATACCCATGAGCTCCGGGTTGCCGGCGTTGTTGATAAGCCACGCGCCCTGGCCCATGTAGGACAGCAGCAGGCAGCACTTAACGAACGGCCAGGTGGCGTAGATGTTGCCGCGGCCCACATGGCCCATGTCGGAGTAGAGCGCCTCGGCACCGGTGGTGGCAAGGAAGCAGCTGCCCAGAATCATGATGCCCGCGTGGTTGTTGGGGCTCAGCAGAAAAGCGATGCCACGCAACGGGTTGAGGCACAGCAGCACCGCGGGATACTGGCAGACAAAGAACAGGCCCGTGCCGCCCAGGAACAAAAACCACAGCGTCATGATGGGGCCGAAGGCGTGACCGATCTTGGCCGTGCCGATGCGCTGCACCAAGAAGAGCGCGATGATGATGGCAAGCGTGATGGCGACGACACGACCCTGGTCGTCACCGAGCACGGCATGGACCGCCGGGATGGTGCGCAGGCCCTCGATGGCCGTGGTGACGGTAACGGCAGGCGTCAGGATGCCGTCGGCGAGGAGCGCCGCGCCGCCCAGCATGGCGGGGATGATGAGCCACTTGCCGCAGCGCTTGACCAGGCTGTACAGGGCAAAGATGCCGCCCTCGCCGTGGTTGTCGGCGCGCAGCGAGATCAGCACGTACTTGACGGTCGTCAGCAGCGTGACCGTCCACACGACAAGGGAGAGCGCGCCGAGCACGAACTCCTCCGTCACGCTTCCGATGCCGCCGTTGCCGGCAACGAGCGCCTTAGTTACATACATAGGGCTGGTGCCGATATCGCCGTACACCACGCCCAGCGTGACGAGCATCGCCGAGATGCTCACAGGAATCGCAGCGTGCGAAGCTGCCTCCTTGGCCTTTTGTTCCATAAGCCGGTTTCCTCCCAATTTTAACGTTCGACGGGATTATATGTAATCAGCCCATATTTTAATGGCACCGTTTTCCCAGCTAGATAAACATTTATGCGGCCTTTAGGCCACCGCGGCGATATGGAATGTGACAAAGGGACGCCCCCTTTGTCACATTCGTCATTTTCCGAGCCAGTTTTTGAACCACCACTCCATAGAGCGGCTCATCTCGGCCATAAAGGGGCTCGTGTGCTTACGGGTGTAGATGTCGATGACGCGGTCGCCCACCTCGCGGGCGTGCGGGCGAAACATCGCATCCATCTCGGCCACCTGCGCATCCATCGTCGCGGCGTCGGCGCGACAATAACGCTCCTCGTGCACCAGGTTCACCACGGGATGCGCGATTGCCGGACGCTCCTTGCGGGGCGTGCCGATGATGAGCATCGACAGCGGCATGGTATAGGGAGGCAGATCCAGCAGCTCGGCCACTTCCTCGGCATTTTCGACGATATCACCGATGTAGCAGCTCCCCAGCCCCAGGGCCTCGGCGGCAACCACGGCGTTTTGCGCGGCGATCACGGCGTCCTGCGCCGCGATGGCAAAGTCACCCAGACCCGGTGCACGACGGGGCGCCTTGCCCGTGCGCTCGACAAACTCGGGCTCAAAGCAACCCGCGTGCTCAAACAGATCGATCCACTTGGCATAATCGACCACAAATATGAGTGCCCAGGGCGCCTTGGCGATCATGGGCTGGTGATCGCACAGGTCGGCCAGACGGTCCAGCGTAGCCTGCTCGCGAATGCTCACGATGGAATACATCATCATAGCGCCTGCCGACGGCGCGCGACTCGCCGCATGCAAAATCGCCGCTCGCTGCTCGTCGGTCACCGCCACGGGACGGCCGTCGTCATCGCGCGCAAAAGCGCGCGTGGACGAGCGGTGCTCCAAAATGTCCAGTACCGCGTTGCCCGTAGTCTCGACCGGATAGCCGTACGTATCCACGCCCGCAGCTCCGTCGCCGCCCATGTCCGCCTCGCAAACCTGCTCGCTCATCGCCCTACCCTCGCCATTTCTTTAAGAAGCCTTTACGTTTCCGTGTAATTCCCGTCCATTATCGCGCAGGTCGCCACTACATTGCGTCACACCGCCACACGCGCGCGTTAATATGGCTGGTTGTTGTGCGCAGCCACCAATCGCTGCGCATATCTTGGTAACAATCGGGTAAATCCCCGCTTTCGTAGGTTTTAGTTTGTGAGGAGTCTCAGCATGTTCGCTGCCGCCATCTCGCTCGTCGGTCTTGCGGCGACCGTCTACCTTGTCTTGCGCGAGGCCAAGGCCATTCGCGCTCAGTCGGGCACCGTTGCCAAAAGCGCTCTTGGGTGGAGCGTCGCCTTCGGCCTGTTCCAACTCTTTTTGACCATTTGGGGTGCCATTGGCCTCGTCGCCCAAAACGAGCCGCTCGCCTTTGTGATGCTCATCCTGACCAACGCCATCCTCACCGGATGCGCTTGGGCCAGCATCGCCCGCGACCGCATCGCCCCGCGCGTCTTTGCGTTCGCCGAGCCCGACGCCCCCGCCCCCACCGGCAAGCTCGCTCGCCTGCGCGGCGCCTTTGTGGGCAAACCGCTCGTCGCCGCCGTCCTGTGCCTGCTGCTCGCCGGCGTCTTTGCGCTGCTGGGCATGGAGGTCTCGTCCAACCACGACTTTACCTGGGTCTACCCCCTGTGCATCCTGCTCGAGTGGGCCATCATCGCCACACTCATGACTGGCTTGTTCTTCCTATTCCAGCGCCACGGCGCAGCTCCCGCGGTCCTGGCCTTTGCCCTCTTTGTCCTGGGCATTGCCGAGTTCTTTGTCATCACGTTTAAATCCATGCCCATCCAGCCGGGCGACCTTTCGGCCATCTCCACCGCCGCCGCGGTCGCCGGCAACGGCTACACCTTCTCGATCTCGCTGTTCTGCGTGCTGTCCATGGGCTTTACCGCCATCGCCATGCTGCTGTGCGAGTACGCCGGCCTGGTGGCACCGCACCGTCAGAAGGGTGCCGCCAACGCCAAGCGCATGCTGCTCACCAACCTGCTCGTAGCGGTGCTGTGCCTGGGCGGCGTGACCGCGCATGTCACGCTCATCGACTACTACAACACCCTCGGCATCACCGTCTACACCTGGCGCCCACTCGAGAGCTACTGGCGCGAGGGCTATCTGCCTGCCTTTATTAGTGCAGCGCAGTCCATCAAGCCGCCCAAACCCGCCGACTATTCTGTCGATGACGCCAAGGCCACGCTCAAAAAATACGCCAAGGCCTACGACAAGTCCGACGCCGCCAAGAGCGACGAGCGCACCGCCGCAAAGGAGCAGTTCGACAGCGAGAAGCCCACGGTCATCGCCATCATGAACGAGACCTTCTCGGACCTGTCCATCTACCAGAACATGCGCGCCGGCTACGAGGGCCCGCAGTACTTTAAGAACCTGTCCAACTGCCTCAGCCGCGGCAAGCTCTATGTGAGCGCCTACGGCGGCGGTACCGCCAATACCGAGTTTGAGTTTATGACCGGCAACTCCATGGCCAACCTGGGCTCGGGCGTGTACCCCTACACCATCTACAACATGGAGACGACCGGGAACCTGGCAGAGCAGTTCAAGTCGCTCGGATATTCCACCACGGCCATGCACCCCAACCACGCCACCAACTGGAACCGCGAGAACGTCTATAAGGACTTTGGCTTTGACCAGTTCCTGTCCATCAACGATTTCCAGGGCGCCGATACCCTGCGCGGCATGGTGACCGACCAGGCTACCTACGACAAGATCCTTGAGCTGCTCGATCAGAACGCTGATCCGCAGTTTATCTTCGACGTGACCATGCAGAACCACTCGGGCTACGACACGGGCCTGCTGCCGGTCGACAAGCAGATGCACCTGAACATCGACACGACCGATCTGGACGCCAAGACCGTCGAGGACGGCACGCTGTCCGATGTCGACGAGTACGTCTCGTGCATCGAGCAGTCCGACCAGGCGCTTCGCTACTTCCTCAACGCCCTGAGCAAGCTCGACCGTAAGGTAGTCGTGGTGTTCTGGGGCGACCACCAGCCGTTCTTCCCGTCCAAGTTCAACGATAAGTGGTTTACCGGCGAGGACGGCGCCACCCACCAAGAGCGCTTGTGGCAGACCGACTACATCATCTGGGCCAACTACGACGTTGCCGGTTGCGACCAGACGAGTGAGACAGACGACCTGTCCACCAACTACCTGTCCACCCAGCTCATGCAGCTGATCGGCGCACCGCTGACCGACTACCAGAAGGCGCATATGACGCTGCGCGAGTCGCTGCCCGCCATCAACTCCGTGGGCTACGAGGACGCCAGCCTGCGCTGGGCGCTCTCCTCCAACGTCACCGGTGACGACGCCGCTGCCGCAGCCGCCACCAAGGCGCGCGAGGATTACGCCAAGATGCAGTACTACGAGATGTTCCGCGACGGCAAGAACGTGTACACCGAGCACTTCCAGACCGAGGCCAACGAGACCGACCCCAACCTGGCACCGGGTACGACCAAGATCAAGTAACGGGTCGCTCATAACAGAAACGTCTGTCCGGGCGGAGGCATATAAGGTTCCCTGCTCGGACAGTCCTGCGCAAGACGGGGGATCGTTGCTTAAATAGAAAATATCACCATCAAAATCTGCGCCGCCTTGCTGTG
>CABUDZ010000046.1 GCA_902490445.1 uncultured Collinsella sp. | reverse complement strand
TCCAGCCATAAAAAAGCCTCCCATTTCTTGTGTCCAAGAAATGGGAGGCAGTTCACACAAGGTGCGGCGGGGGTTCTTTCGTCCTGCGGAATGTCCGCGAAGGTCAGCCCTCAGATCCTGCTACGACTACGTCCTCGGATTGTGGGGCTGAATGAAGGACGTGGCTGTGGGGGTGCCTTGTCCCGGTCGCTGTTTCGCGGCGTGGCCGCGAAACCACGCGCCACTTTGGGCATAGAGGGGGACCTAGTTGCGGACCCAGATGGCCTAGAGGGATATGGGTGCAAACGAGAAATCGTTGTTGGGGTCGTCCTTTTCCATAAACTCATCGAGGCAGAATGTCATATAGATTGGAACGTACAGAACCTTGCCCTCTTTGCTGAGGTTCTCGTGGCTTAGCACAACGGCCTCGGGGATTTTGTACTCGCTCACGCTCATCAGACGGTCGAGGGCCGCATGGGCTCGAACCTTCTTGCCCGATTTGACCTCGATTGGGACAACGTGCCCGCGAGTGCCTTCAATCACAAAGTCAACTTCGCCGACCTCGCGTGTCTGGTAGTACCATGCATCAGTTCCAAGGGCGACAAGCTCCTGCGCGACCACGTTCTCATAGAGACCGCCGAGGTTGGGGGTTTTCATATCAAGGTAGACAGCGCGTGCCGTGCTGCCGGGATACCGTGATGCGAGCATGCCTGTATCAGACTCGTATAGTTTAAAGGCGGTCGCCTTCTCTGTCCTCTTAAGAGGACTCCGGGCCTCCGTCACCTGGGCGACCATCAAACCGACGCCCGCGTTCACCAGCCATAGGAAATCCTGCTCGTATTTTTGAAGGCGAGCCCCCTCGCCCAGGGATGAAACAACAAAGCGATGGGACTCCGCCTCAAGCTGAACGGGAATTTGTTCGAAAATCGCGCGAACGTTAAACGCTCGAGTCGATGCATATTTAGAGATATCGCTTTTGTACTGATCGACCAGCTGAATTTGAAGCTCACGCGTCCTCACGAGTGAATAACCCGAATCGATATAGTTCTGTACGACCTCCGGCATGCCGCCGCAAACGATATAAGCTCTAAAGTTTTTGAGCATCGCCTCATGAATATAGTTTTCGACGGGACGCCTCTCGACAAGGCAGCTGCGGATGTCTGCAAGCACATTCTCGCTGATGCTGTTTGCCCAACAAAACTCTTCAAAATCCATTGGCCGCATAACAATGTGCTCGACATACCCCACCGGGAAAGAAGAGATCCCCTTAAACTCAGTCCCAAGCATAGACCCCGAGAAGACATAGCTAAAGCGCCCGTCCTCGACCAGCGCCTTCATAAGTGTAACGATCTGCGGATACTCCTGAATCTCATCGACGAAGATAAGCGTGTCTCCTTCAACAAGCGGTGCATCCGCAAGAAGGGCCACACGGTTGATGAAGTCAATGGAGTTCTTAGCGCCAACAAGTACGTCTCTTGCCTCGGCATCAAGTAGCAGATTGACCTCATAATACGAAGCGTAGTTGCTCTTTCCAAACGCGCGAATCGCATAGCTCTTGCCAATCTGACGCGCACCGGTAACAAGCAGGGCCTTATGGGAGTTATTCTTCCAGCTCAAAAGCCTATCAGTGACCTTGCGGCGTAGCATTAAAACACCTCATTGACAAAAATTGGCAAATAGATTTGCCCCTAATCATACAAAAATTGACAAATAGATTTGACCCAAATCATACAAAAATTGGCAAATAGCAAAACTCACTTAGGCCTCAAAGCCAGCGAACCAGCACGGTACTTTGCGAAAAGGCTGGCGGCGCCGTTGTTGAGGGTGGCCAGGTTGACAGTGGCGCCGTTAGCGTTCTCGGCTGCTTGGGCGCGCAGGAGCGAAAGGGCGTCGGCAGCGTTCATGCAGAAGCCGACGGTAAAGTTCCATACTGCGAACTCGCAGTCGCTTGCCGCGGGGTGAAGCGCGATCGGCTATCCCTTATGTTGGATGAAAAGCCCCATGTTTTTGCAGGGGTGCATACTCGTCAAATTAATGTATAGAATCGCGTATAGTGCGAGTAAGATATTGCGCTGTCCGTTTTGTGTTTAGCAAAGATATAGTTTGCATAATCTGGTCTAATCCCTGCTCTATTTAAATAAAGTTGCACGTAAATGGCGTAGATATGCCTGAACTGGGCTTCTTTACGCTGAGCGGGTAAAATCGACCGTTCGCCGCTTAGGTATTTTCAAAATGAATAAAATGAGCGATAAAGAGAATATAAACCTTAATAAACTCGCGTATCGCACGGACGCGGGTTATTAATGGGTTGTAGGCCTTTTACAGAAAGGATTCCAGCAATGTCTAAGCCTCTTGGCAAGCCCGATCGTATTGTCGTCGCCCTTGGCGGCAACGCCCTCGGCAACAACCCCGTCGAGCAGATCGAGGCCGTGAGCAACACCGCCCACGCTCTCCTCGGTCTCATCGAGCAGGGCAACGAGATCATCATCACCCACGGCAACGGCCCGCAGGTCGGCATGATCCAGAACGCCTTCGCCGCCGCCCACGATGCCATCGGCACCCCCGAGATGCCGCTGCCCGAGTGCGGCGCCATGTCCCAGGGCTACATCGGCTACCACCTGCAGCAGGGCATCGGCCGCGAGATGCACAAGCGCTATAAGCGTTGGCACGCCGCCACCGTCGTCACCCAGATCGAGTGCGATCCCGACGATCCCGCGTTCAAGAACCCGACCAAGCCGATCGGCCCCTTCTACACCGAGGAGCAGGCCAAGGAGTTCATGGCCGAGGACCCCTCCAAGGTCTTCGTCGAGGATTCCGGCCGCGGCTGGCGTCGCGTCGTCGCCTCCCCCGATCCCAAGAAGATCGTCGAGGCTGACTCCATCCTCAACCTGCTCGACAACGAGTTCATCGTCATCGCCTGCGGTGGCGGCGGCATCCCCGTCGTCCGCGACTACGAGAACAAGGGTTGCTACAAGGGCGTTCCCGCCGTCATCGACAAGGACCTGGGCGGCGAGCTGCTGGCCGAGGACTGCGACGCCGACGTCCTGTTCCTGCTGACCGCCGTTGAGCATGTCGCCATCAACTTTGGCAAGCCCAACCAGGAGGAGCTCGAGGACCTCACCGCCGACGAGGCCGAGCGCCTGGCCGACGAGGGCCAGTTCGGCAAGGGTTCCATGGAGCCCAAGGTCCGCGCTGCCATCAAGTTCGCCCGTTCCCGCAAGGGCCGCACCTGCATCATCGGCGCCCTGGACAAGGCCGCCGAGACCATGGCCGGCCTCTCCGGTACCCGCATCCACGAGTAGTCCCTACTCAGTTGCCTCTCCCGTGGGCGCCAGGCAAAGCGCCCACAGACTAGCCTCTCTTCATGAGCCCCGCAGTCCGCTCCGACTGCGGGGCTTTTGCTGTTCACCTAGTCATTGGGGACGTTCTTAAATTACTAGTCAAACAAGAGCGTCCCCAATGACCACTCATTTAAGTCTGTCCCCAATGACTAGTAGTAGGCCCACATGGCTTCGACTTCGTTGAGGACCTCCACCACGCCCCAGCGGCGGGCGCTGCGGCTGGCCGAGTTGGGGTCGTAGACGCCAATCTGGTTGGCATCGTCGATGCCGTAGAGCACGATGTAGTGGCCTACGTTGGTAAACGTACCGGGGCGCACTGCGGCGATGACGGGCACACCCGAGCGAAGTGCTTGGGTAATCGATTCGCGATCGTTATAGAGCTGTGTTCCGTTGAGCCCTAGCTGCCACGCACCGCTTGTCATAAACGACCACTCGGTGGCACCAGTGGGGGCGTAGTTGCCGGCTTCGGCCAGTGCGCATATATCGACCGGCGTCTTATCGGTATGGCCGGTCTTAAAGATATAGACCATGGTGAGGCAAGTGGGACCGCAAGCGTTTTCGCGAATAGTGCCACCGGCATAGGACAGCTCCGACCATGCGGGGTCAATTTGGTAGATGTGGGGCATGGTGCCGGCACTCCACTGCGAGCGTGGGGTCGAGAACGCAAAGGAGTAACCTGGTGCGACGGGAGCTTTAATCAGCTTGTCCTCGGCAGTGGGCTCAAGACCGGCTGATCCGTGCAAGATACAGGATCCCAAAAACACAAAGACGAGGCAGGCGGCAATGGAGCAAAGCGCAAGGCGTAGGCGGCGGGCCGGAAGTGCGTGGCTTGTGGTGTGCGACGCGGGGCGAGGGGCGGAATTGCCGCGATTGCGTTGAGGTGGCGAAAAGGAGCGCTTAACGTAGTGGTCGGTCGTACGGCAATCGTAGCGGCGCGGCTGCGATGTGTCGATCTGGCGTTGGCGTGCGCTCGTGCTCACGCGGTCTGACTGCTGCACGGTACGGCTTTGTTGCCGCGAAGAAGCCCCGAGTTGCTCTTGGGGGCGCTGCGGGTTGCCGTTGTCGGAGGTGCTTCTGGGCGTTGGCGTGGTGCGGCCGGCAAGGCGCACGCTTTGTGGCCGTTGGTCGCCGTCATTGTGTCCGTATGCCATTCGAATCACCTTGCCTCATGTGTAACTTGTCTATCCTACATAAAAAGATGCACGACACATGGGTATGTGCGCCAAAAGCCTGACAAATGGTATGAACGTTGCCGCGCCGCGCGCCAAGCGTCACGGCAACAGGTATTCAAAAGCAGGCAAGATGAAAGCGTCCAAGACGAATGACGTCTCCCGCCGTTCGTCCCAAAAACGGTGCCGCTCGTTTTGCAGTTCTGCCTTCGGTCGAGCTGCGAGCGGCGCTGCTGCGCCAAGGCCGTATTGTAAAGCCACGAAATAAAAGCGCGCGGCAAAACAGACCGTGCAAGGGGTGACGTCAAAGAGGCGTCAATAAGGAAAGGAGGGGAACAATGGCGGACAAGAACGCAGAAGTTGCAGTCGAAGGTAACGGTGGCATGAAGAAAACGCTCTCGCTCTGGAACTTCTTCACCATCGGTTTCGGTGCCATCATCGGTACCGGTTGGGTTCTGCAGGTCGGCGACTGGATGGTCGTGGGCGGCGGTCCCGTTCCCGCTATGATCGCATTCCTCTTGGGTGCAATCTTTCTCGTGCCCGTCGGAGCTGTTTTCGGTGAGCTCACGGCTGCTATCCCCATCTCGGGCGGCATCGTCGAGTATGTCGATCGTAGCTTTGGCCGTACGATGAGCTACATCACCGGCTGGCTCCTGGCCCTGGGCAACGGCATCCTGTGCCCGTGGGAGGCCATCGCCATCTCGACCCTCGTGTCCGAGATGTTCGGCAGCCTGCCCGGCCTTGAGTGGCTGCGCGCCGTCAAGCTCTACACCATCCTGGGCGCCGACGTTTACCTGTTCCCGACGCTGATCGCGCTCGGCTTTGCAACCTACGTCATCTTCCTCAACTTCCGCGGTGCCAGCTCGGCCGCCAAGCTGCAGGCCTTCCTGACCAAGGCCCTGCTCTGCGGCATGCTGCTCGCCATGGGCGTCTCGCTGTTCACCGGCTCGCCTGACAACGCCATGCCCGTGTTCTCCCAGGTCACCGGTGCTGGCGGCGGCAAGCCTGCTACCGAGGGCACCAGCCTGTTCGCCGGTATCGTTTCGGTCCTGGTTCTGACCCCGTTCTTCTACGCCGGCTTCGACACCATTCCTCAGCAGGCTGAGGAAGCAGCCGAGGGCCTCAACTGGAACAAGTTCGGTAAGATCATCTCCCTGGCCCTGCTGGCCGCCGGCGGCTTCTACATGGTCTGCATCTACTCGTTCGGCACCATCCTCGACTGGCATGAGTTTGTTAAGAGCCCGGTTCCCGCGCTTGCCTGCCTCAAGGGCATCAACATGCTCCTGTACCTGGCCATGCTCGTCATCGCCACGCTTGGACCCATGGGCCCGATGAACTCCTTCTACGGTGCCACGAGCCGCATCATGCTCGCTATGGGCCGAAAGGGCCAGCTGCCCGAGCAGTTCGCCGAAGTCGACCCCAAGTCCGGCGCTCCCAAGCTTGCCTGCGTCGTCTTGGGCGTCATCACCGTCGTCGGTCCGTTCCTGGGCAAGAACATGCTCATCCCTCTGACCAATGTGTCGGCTCTCGCCTTCATCTTCTCCTGCGGCATGGTCGCCCTCGCCTGCCTGCGCATGCGCTTCACCGAGCCCGATCTGCCTCGTCCCTACGAGGTGCCTGGCGGCAAGTTTGGCATCGGCCTCGCTATCGCTGCCTGCGCCATCATCATCGGCCTGCTCGTGATCCCGTTCTCTCCCGCCTCCCTCAACATGGTGGAGTGGAGCATCGTGATCGGCTGGCTGGCCATTGGCCTGGCCCTCATGGCCTTCACCAATTCCCGCAAAAAGTAACGCCTAGCCGGGGCGGATCGGGTGCGCGGGATCCTCTCTCCCGCGCACCGAACCCGGCACCACTTGGGTAGTTTTGTGAGGCCTTAACCCAACACGGCCTCGCCCACTATATGGATCCATAAGGAGGAACCATGTCCACTAAGTATGCAATCGTTGGCGGCAGGCTCATCGACGGCACCGGTGCCGAGCCGGTCGAGAACTCCCTCGTTCTCGTCGACGATAACGGCAAGATCGAGTATGCCGGTGTCATGCAGGACCTTCCCGAGGGCGTTGAGGTTATCGACGCCGCCGGCAAGACCGTCCTTCCCGGCCTGATCGACACCCACCTGCACTTCTCGGGCAACCTGACCGACGATGACACCGATTGGGTCATGCAGCCGCTCCTCGAGAAGCAGGCCGTCGCCGTCAAGCAGGCCTACGACTGCCTCACCCACGGCCTCACCACCGTCTGCGAGATCGGCCGCTTTGGCATCCAGATTCGCGACTGCATCGACAAGGGCGTCTTCAAGGGCCCGCGCGTCCTGGCCACCGGACTCGGCTTCTGCCGTGTTGCCGGCCACGGTGACTCCCACCACTGCAGCCAGGAGCTCAACAAGGAATCGCATCCCTGGGGCGACCAGGTCGACGGTCCTTGGGATCTGCGCAAGGCCGTCCGTCGTCGCCTGCGCGAGAACCCCGATGCCATCAAGATCTGGGCTACCGGTGGCGGCATCTGGCGCTGGGACTCCGGTCGCGACCAGCACTATTGCTCCGAGGAGATCCAGGCCGTGGTCGAAGAGGCAAAGATGGTCGGCATCCCCGTGTGGAGCCACTGCTACAACAACCACGCCGCTGCCTACGATTCCGTTCGCTTTGGCTGCGAGCAGCTGATCCACGGCTTCGATATCGATGAGCGCACCATGGACCTCATGGCCGAGCAGGGCACCTTCTTCACCCCGACGATTGCCTTCCTGCCTACCTGGTACGCCACCTATCCGCCCGTCTACGTCCCCGAGCTGCACGACAAGTACGAGGGCACCCTGGTCGAGAAGGAGCTGCAGCGCAACTACGACTGCCTGCGCGAGGCCAAGAAGCGCGGCGTCGTCATGACGATCGGCTCCGACTCCTTCTCCTTCGTCACCCCGTACGGCACCTGCTCCATCGAGGAGATGTACGAGTTCGTCGACAAGATCGGCTTCACCCCGGTCGAGACCATCACCTGCGCTACCCTCAACGGTGCCAAGATGTGCCACATCGAGGACGAGACCGGTTCCATCGAGGCTGGCAAGTGCGCCGACCTGCTGGTCGTCAACGGTGACGTCGCCGCTGACATTCACGTGCTCAACACCGACAACATGGACGTCATCATGAAGGACGGCTGGATCGTCGAGGCCGGCACCTTTGGCGAGGCCAACAAATACAGCGCCTAAGATACCGTTTGTCGATGGCTGGATGTAAAACACAGTTTTTGATTGCATAATGCAATGGAGAGGGTCGCTTGCGGCCCTCTTTATTGCTATGGGTGCTACGGACAAGAGGGGATGACGGTGGATTTAAACAGGCTGATTCTGGGCAAGAGCTACAACTCTACCAAGGTCTTTCGTACGGCCCGGCATGTGGTTCAGGCCATCCTGCTCGGTGTTGTCGTTCCGGCGCTTATCCTGCTGCTTATCTGGGATTTAACCGATAATCCCAATCCCGTTCCGGGCGTTGTCGTTATTGCCGGCCTGGTCATGCTGTGCTTCTTTTTCTCGTATGTCTTTGTGGTCCCCGACGACCTCACATCGAGCGCAACCGACCGTACGCTCGCCATCGCATCAAAAATATTCGCCTACACGTCGCGCGGCCTTACGCCCGAAGCGGCCCTGGGCGCCTCTAAAATTATCCTGTCCGAGACCATCGCCTCTGCCATCTGCTTTACCGATGGCAAACAGGTGTTGGCAAGCTGGGGCGAGGACTCGGCAAAGTGCCCTGCCGGCACCCCGGTCGTGCTCAAGACCACGCTCAACGTGATCGAGTCCGGCGAACAGAGTGTATTTTCGCGCGACGCCTCCAATGAGACGGGCGGCTATTTTCCCCGCCTGCGCGCCGGCATTGTCGCACCGCTTACTGTGCGCGGGCATTGCGTGGGCACGCTCGAGCTGTATTACCCCCGCCTGAGCAGCATCGATATGCGCCAGACGGCGTTAGCCTCGGGCTTTGCCGATCTCATTTCCACGCAGCTCGCCAGCTTTGAGCTCGAGCGCCAGGACGAGCTCACGGCCCGCGTTGAGCTTCGCGCCCTGCAGTCGCAGGTCGACCCGCATTTTCTCTTCAATACCATCAGCACGATCGTGTCGCTCGTTCGAACCGAGCCCGACAAGGCACGATCGCTGCTGATCGACTTTTCCAATTACTACCGTCAGACGCTTTCTGACTCCGATACGCTCACCACGCTCGAGCATGAGGTGGAACAGGGCACTCGTTATATCAATCTTATGCAGGCTCGGTATGGCGACGGCCGTCTGCGCGTCTCGGTCGACATCGACTTTGAGGTGCGCGACAGCCTGGTACCGCCGTTTATCTTGCAGCCGCTGCTCGAAAACTGCATCAAGCATGCGCAGCGCGAGACCGAGCCGCTTACTATTCATGTTAGGGCTTTTGAGACCGATGACGGCCTGGAGATCATCGTCGAAGATGACGGCATCGGCATGAGCGAAGAAGTCTGCGCGCACCTGTTTGAGCAGCATCGTCGAGAGGAGCCCGAGAGCATTACCGCCGACGGCTCCATCAAGCGAGGCTGCGGCCTGGCACTCTTCAACGTGCTTCAGCGCATCCATTTCTTTTACGGAGAAGATTCTGGCATGCGCGTGAAGTCCCAGGAGGGCGTGGGGACGCAGGTCATCGTTGAGTTGAACGGCGAGCCGCATGAGCCGGCGCCGATGACGGTGTAGCGCGCGGTTGGATTGAGAGAAAAAGAGGGGAAGCGCATATGTCCGAGGGATGGAACATCTTGGTGGTTGATGACGAGCCCCCTATTAGGGCTGAGCTACGTTATCTGCTGGAAAAGGATGCGCGTGTGGGCCAGATTGCCGAGGCGGGCAATGTCACCGAGGCTGTGGAATCGATCCTGTCGAACAAGCCCGACGTCTTGTTTTTGGATATCACGATGCCCGGTCGCTCGGGAATCGAGCTTGCCGAGACGCTGCAGAACCTAAAGACGCCGCCGGTCGTGGTGTTTGTGACGGCATTTGCCGAGTATGCGGCCGACGCCTATAACCTCGATGCCGTCGATTACATCGTCAAGCCAGTCGAGGATGCCCGCCTGTCAAAGGCGCTCGACAAGATCGAGACCGCTCTGGGCGCTCGCCGTGTCGTCCATGCTCCGAGCCAGCCATTGCGCCTGACGGTGGATCGTGGGGGCAAAAAGGTGTTCATTCCCGTGGCGGATGTCTGCTACTTTGAGGCACGCGCCGATTTTTGCAACGCCGTCTGCGCCGAGGGAACATACCTGATCAATGAGTCGATTTCCTCGCTCGAGCGGCGCCTGGCCTCCGAGGGCTTTATCCGTGTCCACCGCAGTTATCTGGTCAATTTGGAAGACGTGCACAATGTCGAGATCGGCTCCACGGGCCTGATGGAGCTCAGGCTCGATCGCGTGACCTCGACGGTGCCCGTGTCCCGCCGTCGCGCCGCCGAGGTTAAGACGCACCTGGGGCTTGCGTAAGCGGTCCGCACGCCACCGTTTACTGCCGCAGGTTTGGCACGGGCGCGCGGTGGGCATAATGGGTGGCATCGAATGAAATCGAAAGGATCATTATGCCTGCGCTCATTACGCATCATCTGTTTGGCGAGGAAAGCATCGACCGTCTTCCGCAGGGCGTTATCACGTCCGACGAGGAGCGTATTGCCTTTATCCTGGGCAACCAGGGCCCCGACCCGTTTTTCTTCCACATGCTCACGCCGCGCGTTTCCGATTGCACGTTGCTTGCTCAGGTCATGCACCGCTCGCGTATGTCGCGCCAGTTCTCGTGTCTGCGCGACGGCGTGTCGCACCTGCAACCGCGCGATGCCAACCTGGGTCGCGCCTTTGCGCTGGGCCTGCTGTCGCACTATGTGCTCGACCGCAATGCCCACCCCTTTGTCTACGAGCAGCAGTTTGGCATTGTGGACTCCGATCCCGAGCTCGAGGCTTCGGGCAGCCAAGTTCACGCCGTGCTCGAAAGCGACCTGGACGTGCTGATGCTGCAGCTCAAGCGCGATGGGGCAACGGTCGAGGATTATCCGCCGGCGGGCGAGATCGTCACGACCGACCGCATCAATCGTGTTGCCGGCGTGCTGATGAGCTACGTCGCCGGGCGCGTGTACGGTATCGACATCCCGGCGGGGGAGTACGCCGGCGCCGTAGCCGACATGCAGCTGCTCTACCGCACTATCGAGCCGGCCGGTTCGGCCAAGACGCGCGCGATTGCCCTGATCGAGGGCTTGGTGCACGATTATTCGCTGCTCGACGGCCTTGCGCACCGTGTGACGACCGAGCTGCCCGAGCGTACCGGCAACCTGGGCCACTTGGCATGGAAGAACCCCTTTACCGACGAGGTCTCGAACGAGAGTTTCCCCGAGGTCTTTGACCGCGCGCTGGTCGATTACGAGTGCACGGTCGCCCGCTTTATCGAGACCGGCGATATGGAAGCCGTGACCAACCATGTCAATTACAGCGGTCGCGTGCTCGGCGCCGACGAAGAGTTCGACCGCGAGGAGTAGGGCTCGTGCGTGCCCCTTTGCCGAATCCTTACCGGCGCCTCTGGACAATTGGGGTACGATGAACTAACTGCATATCGGGCGAATACGAAGGGGCCCTGTCCATGAAATACACCAAGCTCGAGCGTAACTGGGTTATGTACGATGTGGGCAACTCGGCCCTCGTACTGCTCAATACCTCGGTGGTGCCCATCTACTTTAACGCCATCAATACCGGTGCTTCCTCGGCAGACCTGGTGGTCGCTTGGGGCAACGCGCAGACGATCGCCTCGCTAGTCATTGCCATGCTCATGCCCATTCTGGGCGCGCTTGCCGATTACGCCGGCAACAAGATCAAGTTCTTCTTGGGCTTCTTCCTCACGGGCCTGGTCCTTTGCCTGGCGCAGGCTATCCCAATGTCCGCCATGGCATTTTTGACCGTGTACGTGCTGTGCACCATCGGCCTTAACTCTTCTATGACGTTCTACGACGCCATGCTGCCCGACATTACCACCGACGAGCGCATGGACGCCGTGTCCAGCTCGGGCTATGCCTGGGGTTACATCGGTTCCACCGTACCGTTCATCATCTGCCTGGCGCTTATCATGGGTGGCCCCGCTCTCGGCGTCCCCACCATGCTGGCAACGCGTCTGTCGTTTATCATCACCGGTGCCTGGTGGCTCATCTTTACCCTGCCGCTCATTCGCACCTATAAGCAAAAGTACGGTCGCGAGCGCGGTCCCCAGGACACCATCGGCCACATCGTGGGCGGTGTGTTCTCCGAGGTCGGACACACCATGCGCGAGATCGCCCACAACAAGACCGTGCTGGTCTACATGATCGCGTTCTTCTTCTACATCGACGGCGTGCACACGGTCATTTCCATGGCAACCAGCTACGGCTCGGCTCTGGGTATCGATTCGACCCAGCTGGTGCTGGCGCTGCTCGTCACGCAGTTTGTGGCCTTCCCGTCCGCCATCATCTACGGCAAGCTCGCCGGACGCGTGGGCACGCTCAATATGATCTTGGTGGCGGTCGCCGCCTACATGGGCATTGTGCTGTTCGCCGCGTTCTTCCTAAAGACCGCCTTTGAGTTCTGGGTGCTTGCCATTATGGTCGGCCTGTTCCAGGGCGGCGTGCAAGCGCTCAGCCGTAGCTACTTTGGCCGCATTATCCCTAAAGAAAAATCCAACGAGTACTATGGCTTCTTTGACATCTTTGGTCGTTATGCAAGCGTCATGGGCACCTTTCTAGTGTCGGTCGTCACCTCGCTGACCGGCAACCCGTCGCTGGGTGTCCTTTCCATTGGCGTGCTGCTGGTCGTTGGCTTTATGCTGCTGGTCCGCCTGTCCCGCATGACTCGGGCGGCAGAGCATGCCGCATAGGAGTGAGCGGCTATTGTGCCTGTCCACGGTACTCTTTTGGGGTTATCCGCAATAAACATTGTGACTTGCGAGCAATGATTTGCCCAAGTGGGTATGATGGAGTCAGCTGGGTTGCGGGGCGTCGCCTGTGTTTGGCGGCGCCCCGTTTTTGTGTTGCAAGGAGGGTAAAGGTATGAACGCCACGGTTGTGATCCCAACATATTGGGCGGGCGATGATACCCAAGCAAACGCTCCCGGCACCTACGATCACTCGACGTCGCTCAATGCCGCCAACCCGGAACTCGATCGCTGCCTGACTTCACTCGAACAGGTGCGCGACATTCCGCGCATCATTCTCTTGGTGGTCTGTCCGGTTTCTGTCACGCCCGACGTATCCCATCGCGTGCACGAAATCGTTAATGCGCATCCCACACTTAAGGTCACCGTCGTTACCAATACTCAGGCTTCGCGTGTTGCCGACCGCGTGGCACAGATTGCGCCCAAAGGCTCGGGCGAGTGTGTGAGCCTGCGCGGCTACGGCGCCATCCGCAACATGGGTCTTGCCTGCGCGGCGGTGCTGGGGCACGACGCGGTTGTGTTTTTGGATGACGACGAGACCGTCATCGATGCCGACTTTATGAAGCGTGCGACCTATGCGCTGGGCCAGCAGACGCGTCAGGGCCTGCCGATTTTAGTCAAGAGCGGATACTTTTATGATCGCGACGGGTCGCCGCTGGCTCCCACGGACAAAGCGGGCATTTGCCATCGCTGGTGGACCAAGCGTATCGAGTTCAATCGCTGGATGAAAAAGGCGCTCTCGGGCACCCGCATCTCGCGCTCCAATTACGTGTGCGGCGGCCTGATGGCCCTGCACGCCCGCGCCTTTACGCGCGTGGCCTTCGACCCGTTTATCACCCGCGGCGAGGATTTGGACTACCTGTTTAACATGCGCATGTTCGGCTATGACGTGTGGTTCGATAACGAGTGGACCGTGCGCCACCTGCCTCCAGAGTCCGAAAAGCGCTCGCCGCGCTTTATGCAGGATGTATACCGTTGGTACTACGAACGGGCCAAGTTGACATTTGCCGCGCATCAAAAGGAGCTCATTCCCGTTACGGCGGCATCGCTCATGCCCTACCCGGGCCCGTGGATTTCGCGCGAGCTCGACGACCGCGTGCGCAAGACCGCCATGGTCCGCAGCATGTTTACCCGCGAGCACGAGGGCTACCTTCGCATTTGGCGTCACGGTATCGGCGAGGCAAAGGCCTATGCGCGCCAAAACGCTGCAAGCTACCTGCGTTTCCAGAGCTTTTGGCCCAAGATCATGGACGGGCTTTGGCGTGACGCACAACTGATCAGTATCCTGGAGGGGGCCGAATGATCGACCGCCGCGCCCAGCGCGATAGTTCAATATCAATCTTTCGCATCATTGCCGTTGCCTGCGCCATTTGCGTGCTGGTGTACTTTATTTTTGCCTTGGTGACCGGTATCGAGCCGATCGCCACGGTGATTGCCTGCGCGCTGCTGTGCATCTTTCTGTGCATCTTTATCTTTTTGACGCTCAATCCCGATTCGGTGCGCTCCCAGTACACCGAGGAGACGCTCTCGGTGGCCTCGGCCATGCTCGAGGACATTAAGGGCGGTCTGACGCAGGAGTCGGCGCGTTTGGTGTGCCAGCGCATTTTGCCCGAGACGCGCGCCATGACGGTGGCCATCACCGACGAGGACAACGTGCTTGCCTGCGCGGGCGAGTTTGAGGAAAAGCTACTGCCAGATTCTCCCATCCACACGCTTGCCACACGCTACGTTATCGAACATGGCATCGTGCAATCGTTCAACCGTATGGTGGATGTCGTGGGCTCGGACGGCTCGCACAACCAAGTCCCCGCCGGCATTATCGCCCCCATCAAGGTGGGCGATCGTACCGTCGGCACGCTCAAGTTCTACTACAAGACCCCGCGCGCCGTCGACCGTACCCAGTACGCGCTTGCCTCGGGCTTTGCCGAGATCTTGTCCACGCAGCTCGCCATCCACGAGCTCGAGGTGCAAAAGGAACTCACAGCGCGCGCCGAGGTGCGTGCGCTGCAGGCGCAGATTAACCCGCACTTCCTGTTCAACACGCTGAACACCATTGCATCGTTTACGCGCACCGACCCGCTGCGGGCCCGCGAACTGCTTCGTGAGTTCTCATCGTTCTATCGCGCCACGCTCGACAACTCGGGATCGCTTATTCCGGTCTCGCGCGAGGTCGCACAGACCAAGCGCTACCTTACCTTTGAGAAGGCCCGCTTTGGCGAGGACCGCGTGCTTGCGACGTTCGATGTGTCCGAGGACGTGGAAGATACGCTGGTGCCGGCGTTCGTGATCCAGCCGATTGTCGAGAACGCCGTACGTCATGGTATGGGCGATGACGACGCCCTGAGGATCGACGTGACCGTTCACCAAGACGGCGAGGATGCAATCTTGATTGCCGTGGCCGATAATGGCGTGGGCATGGATGAGGGTACCGCCGCCAGACTGTTTGACGAGCGCTCTGCCCGTCCCGACGCCAGCTCTCCCCAGGGTGGCGGCGCCGGTGTGGCCATGCACAATATTTCGGAGCGCATCCATCGCTTTTATGGGCCGCACTCCTATACGCGTGTCGAATCGGCGCCGGGCAAGGGCACCAAAGTGCTCCTTCATCTTGATTTGTCAGAGAGCATCTTTGACATTCAAGAGTAAAATAAAAGGCTACGGGCTCAACGTCATGCGACGGATGCCCGGCGTAGTTAGTTGACGAAAGGTTTTATCCCTATGCTGCGTGCGATGATTGTGGATGATGAGGCGCCGGCTCGCTCGGAGCTTCGCTTCCTGCTCGAGCAAACGGGCAAGATCGGCACGATCACGGAGGCGTCGAGCGTCCGCTCCGCCATCGAGATGCTTATGGAAAGTCGCGTGGATGTCGTGTTTCTCGATATCTCGATGCCCGGTGCCTCGGGCCTGCAACTTGCCGAGGCGCTGCATAAGCTCAAAAATCCGCCGGCGATCGTGTTTGTGACTGCGTATAGCGACCATGCGGTCGAGGCATTCGACGTGGATGCCGTCGATTATCTGATGAAGCCGGTCGAGGAAGCTCGCTTGGATCGCGCGATCGAGAAGGTCATGCAACGCGCCAAGCCGGTTACGGACAGCAAGGTGACCATCGAGCGTATCCCGGTGGAAAAGGGCGGCCGCAAGGTGCTCATTCCCGTTGACGACATCCGCTTTATCATGGCCAAGGACGATTACTCCTGCATCTATACCGTCGATGATCGCTTTTTGTCGACGACCTCGCTGGCGCAGTTTGAGGCCAAGCTCTGCGACTTTGGCTTCTTCCGTGTTCACCGCCGCTATATCGTCAACTTGGCGTGCGTTACGGACGTCGAGACGGTGCCCTCGGGCGCCATCCAGCTGGGCATTACGGGCGTCGACGAACGCGTGCCGGTTTCGCGCCGCCGCGTCGTGCCGCTCAAGAAGGCCCTGAGTCTCTAGCACACTGGCCCCGCAGCCCTGTAGACCCATCGTCTGCGGAGCCGTGGGCCTTTTTTGTATGTATCTGCCGAATCGTTTTTTGCGGAAGGGATCCCATGAACAGTGCAAGCGCCAAGCGCATCGACATCATCTCGGACACCCACGGCTATTTATCGCCTGCGCTCTTGGATGAGCTTGAGGGCGCAGACCTGATCATCCACGCCGGCGACCTTACGTCAGAGATGGACTACGAGCACCTATGCACCATCGCCCCCGTGCGGGCCGTATTGGGCAACAACGATTACTACCGCGACTACGGCCCCGATGTAGACCGTCTTGCGCTCTTTACCTACGAAGGCCTCAAATTCGCCGTAGCCCACTACCGCGAAGACCTTCCGGTGGGATCCGTAGACGTAGCCATCAACGGCCACACCCACGTAACCAAAGAAGCCCAAGCGGGCCGCTGCCTAGTCCTCAACCCGGGCAGCGCCAGCTATCCCAGAGGCACCCGAGGCCCCACCATGGCCAGAATGCTAGTAAAAGACGGCAAGATCCTAAGCACCAAGTTTATTGACCTAGACTAACCGCAACAAAAACGGGGGATGCAGATTGCATCTCCCGTTTTTTATGAGCCAAAGGCCGAGCTTCAACAAAAACCTTAGACAACCCCGCCGCGGAGAACGGGGTCGCCGAGCCGCGAAGCGGCGAGCAACAACAACGGCTCGAACAATGTGACGGCAGGGAGGGT
>CABUDZ010000045.1 GCA_902490445.1 uncultured Collinsella sp. | reverse complement strand
GAAATCCATCGAGCCTTACGAGAAAGAACGTGTGGCCAAGATACGGGAGCGAAGAAGCGCTGTAGAAGGTCTCCAAGAATTTCAGCAGCATATGCAAGAAGCTGCAGGATCGTATGCTCTTATCGGCGGCACGGCATGCGACATTTTGCTCGCGGAGGCGGGACTTCCGTTTAGGATGACTCACGATTTTGATGTGGTAATTGTCGCCGATGACCGGTTGCCTCAGACGGCAGAAGCTATATGGACTTTGGTGCGTGATGGCGGCTACCGCTGCGGCTGGGGTGAAGGCAAAGGCTCATGTTTTTATCGGTTTACAGAGCCTAAGAGGCCGGGTTACCCCCATATGATCGAACTCTTCGCGAAGTGCCCCGACTTTCTAAAGGGTCGTGAGGGGATTGATGTGGCGCCAATTCACGTTGATGAAAACATAAGCAGTCTTTCGGCAATTTTGTTGGACGATGCTTACTACAGCTTGTTCCTTCAGGGAATTCGGACCGTAGACGGCGTTTCGGTCCTGGGTACGGAATACATTGTCCCGTTCAAAGCGAAGGCGTATCTCGACCTAAAAGCTAGAAGGGAGGCGGGGGAGAACGTTGATTCGAAGAAGGTAAAAAAGCATAAACGCGATGCGCTGAGGCTTGCTCAGCTGCTTGGCGAGTCGGAAGGTGTCGACCTGGGCGAAGAACTGAAGGACGATATGCTTGCGTTTGTTAAAGATTGCGAGGTGGGCGACGTCAATCTGAAACAGATCGGGGTTGCGGGCGTAACGATGGCGCAGTTGCTCGAGACGATGAAAGCAACATATGGCTTGATTGGTTGAGTGGGGTTACGTGGCCCGAACGGTGCAGCCTAGCTGCGTTGTCCGGCGCATGAGCTTGCTAATCGGCTATTATTTGTTTAGACAACTTGAGTTGTAGAGGAGTGACCGGCGATGGTGCAGGGCGCCAAACATATGAAGAGCAATAACGCCGTGGACAACGGCGGCTCAAGCCCTCAGCCCAAACCTCAGCCCAAGCCCAAGCGCCGTCGCAAGCGACTGCCGCGCTGGGCCGACCGGCTCATCACCATCGTTATCATCCTTATTGGCGTGGGCCTTATGACCTGGCCGTGGATTTTGGACCGGCTCGAGGCCTCGGGCGTGTTCAACCAGATCAGCACGGTGTCCAGCACCGTGGACGCGCTTTCGGAAGAGGAGCGCGAGCGCGTCCTGCTACAGGCGCGCTCCTATAACGAGCAGCTGGCGGGCGAGGCCACCGAGCTTCCCGCCGACCAGATCGAGCCCTACGCTCAGCAGCTTATCTTTGACCGCGACCCCATGATGAGCTGGGTCGAGATCCCCTCCATCGACGTAAACATGCCCATCTACCACGGCACGAGCGAGGAGGTCCTTATGGCGGGCGTCGGCCACCTGGAGGGCACAAGCCTGCCGGTGGGCGGCGCCTCGACGCATTGCGTGCTCACTGCGCACTCGGGCATGCGCAACCTGAGCATGTTCGACGACATCCATTCGCTGGAGCCCGGCGACCTGGTGCTGCTGCACACCATGAACAAGACGCTCGCCTACAAGATGGTGGACTCCGAGGTGGTCCTGCCCGAGGAGATGGAGTCGCTGACCATCGAGCCCGGCGCCGACAAGGTGACGCTCGTCACCTGCACGCCCTACGGCGTGAACGACCATCGCCTGCTGGTGCATTGCGTGCGCACCAAGTACAGCAAGAAGGACGTCGACAAGCAAAAGTCGCTGGCCGGCCGCCACTGGGGCAAGCGCGAGTTTGCCGTGCTCATCGTGGTTGTCGCCATTGTGCTGTTGCTGCTGGACATTGTGATCCACGCGATTCGCAAACGCCGCAAGGCTAAGGCCTCGGCATAAGGCTCGCCCAAAACCACCACAAAGGTGCCTGTCCCCTTTGTGGTGGTTGGCTCCAGCTGGGCAATCGAGGTGTTCAAACCGTCCCAACATTCGATGAAAATCGCGATTTTGCTGAAAAACGTCGAATGTTGGGACGGTTTTGCTGCAGAACCGCCGGGCCGTGCCCGCCGCCCTCGTTACGTTTTCGCTGCATTTGGGTAAAGCGCCTGCTCCAAGTCGGCGTTGCCCTGTATACTAGAGCGGTTTAACTGTTATGCGGAAGGGAGCGCCTATGGCACTCAGCGAGAAAGACGTGCGCGGCATCGCCGAGTACGCAAAGATCGCACTGACCGATGACGAGCTCGCCCAGATGACGTCCTACCTAAACGATGCCGTCCAGATGCTCGAGCCCGTCTTGCAATATGACTTGCCCGACGTGGAGCCCACGTTCCATCCCATCGGAAGCCTGTCCAACGTGATGGGCGATGACCTGCGCGAGCCCGAGCGTGACCTATCGCTCGACGTCGCGCTCGAAAACGCCGGCAGCGCGCGCGACCGCTACTTCCGCGTGCCGTCCATTTTGGGAGAGGGGGAGAGCGAGTAATGGCACAGAACTTCGATTCCCTTACCGGCGCCCAGATCGCCGCGGGCGTTACCGCCGGCGACTTTACCGCTACCGAGGTGGCTCAGGCCTCCCTTGCCGCCATCGAGGCGCGCGAGGGCGGGGTCCAGGCATTCCTGCAGGTGTCGCCCGAGCTTGCGCTCGAGGCCGCTGCGCGCGTGGATGCCGATCGTGCCGCAGGCAAGCCGCTGCCCCCGCTTGCGGGCGTGCCGCTGGCCATTAAGGACAACATGAACCTCGTGGGCACGCGTACCACCTGTGCTTCCCGCATGCTCGAGAACTACCAGAGCGTCTACACCGCCACCTGCGTCCAGCGCATGCTCGATGCCGGCTGCCTGCCCATGGGCAAGGCCAACATGGACGAGTTTGCCTTTGGCAGCTCTACCGAGAGCTCGGCCTTCCACCGCACCAACAACCCTTGGGATACCGAGCGCGTGCCTGGCGGCTCTTCGGGCGGCTCCGCTGCAGCCGTCGCCGCGGGCGAGGTCGCGCTCTCGCTGGGTTCGGACACCGGCGGCTCCATTCGCCAGCCGGCGTCGCTGTGCGGCGTGGTGGGCTTTAAGCCCACGTATGGCGCCGTGAGCCGTTACGGCGTAGTTGCCTTTGGCTCGTCGCTCGACCAGGTGGGCCCCTTCGGCCGCACGGTCGAGGATGTCGCGCTGGCCATGAACGCGCTTACCGGTGCGGGCCACGATCCGTACGACTGCACCAGCCAGGACTGTGCCGTCGACTTTACCGAGCACCTCAACGACAGCATCGAGGGTAAGCGCGTGGGCATCATTCCCGCGTTTATGGAGGCCGAGGGTCTGACGCCCGAGGTCAAGGCCGCTGTTCAGCGCGCCGCCCAGGAGCTGCAGAACCAGGGTGCCGAGCTGGTCGAGGTCGACCTGCCGCACCTGGATGCCGCCATCGCTGCCTACTACGTCATCGGCCCGGCCGAGGCGTTCTCCAACCTGGCCCGTTTCGATGGCATTCGCTACGGCTATCAGGAGGAGGGCTGCGCCAACCTGTCCGACCAGAGCTCGCTTTCGCGCGCCCACGGCTTTGGCGCCGAGGCCAAGCGCCGTCAGATGCTCGGCGCCTACCTGCTGAGCTCGGGCGTGTACGACAAGTACTACTACGCTGCGCAAAAGGCCCGCACGCTCATCACGCAGGACTACGACGCCGCGTATGCCAAGGTGGACACCATCCTCATGCCCGCCTCGCCGCGCACGGCCTTTAAGTTTGGCGAGATCAGCGACCCCACGCAGATGTACCTTTCGGACCTGTACACCATCTCGCTCAACATTTGCGGCAACGGTGGCATCTCGGTGCCGCTGGGCCTGGGCGAGGATACTCAGCTGCCCGTTTCTGCCCAGCTGGTGGGTCCGGCCTTTAAGGACCGTCAGCTGCTCACGTTTGCCCGCGCCCTGGAGCGCGGCTTTGCCGATGCCGCCACGAGTGCGCCCGCGCTTTCTGTCGCGCCCGATTTTGCCGGGAAGGGAGGCGAGCTGTAATGAAGGAGCTTTCCGAGGTCCTGCAGGATTGGGAGGCCGTGATCGGCCTGGAGATCCATACCGAGCTCACCGCACTCGATACCAAGATGTTCTGCAACTGCAAGCTTAGCCACGATGACGAGCCCAACGCCAACGTGTGCCCGGTGTGCCTGGGCCTGCCCGGTGCGCTGCCGGTGCCCAACAAGCGCGCCATCGAGAGCATCGTCAAGGCCGGTCTCGCCACCAACTGCGAGATCCAGCGCCACTCGATGTTCTACCGCAAGCACTACTTCTATCCCGATATGGCCAAGAACTTCCAGACCACGCAGGGTCCGGTCGCTTTTGCCATGTACGGTCACCTGGACCTGGACGTGACCGGTCGTGGTGCCGCCGAGCGCCCCGACTGCGCGTTTGGCGAGGCCGAGGCCCAGAGCCTGGCGAGCGCTTCGGCCAACGCCGAGGGCCTGTCCACGTCCATGACGTCGACCATGCGCGAGGGCAACCAGCGCGCCGGTCACCTGGCCAGCTATGACGCGTCCAACCTGCAGATGCCCGAGCGTCGCGAGGACGGTTCCTACACGGTGCCCATTCGCATCCTGCGCATCCACATGGAGGAGGACGCCGCCAAGATGGTGCACTTGGGCGGTGCCGAGGGCCGCATCACCGCCGCGGCCGAGTCGCTCGTCGACTACAACCGCTGCGGCACGCCGCTGATCGAGCTCGTCACCGAGCCCGACCTGCGCACGCCCGAGGAGGCTCGCCTGTTTATGGAGAAGCTCCGTCGCATCTTTGTGACGCTGGGCATTTCGGACTGCTCCATGGAGAAGGGCTCCATGCGCTGCGACGGCAACGTGTCGCTGCGTCGCCGTGGCGAGACCAAGTTGGGCACCAAGACCGAGCTCAAGAACCTCAACTCGTTTAAGAGTCTGCACGACGGCCTTGCCTACGAGATTTGCCGCCAGGCCGAGGTACTCGAGGAGGGCGGCATCATCTATCAGGAGACCCGCCACTGGGAGCCCAGCCGCAAGCGCACCGTGGTCATGCGTGTGAAGGAAACGGCAGACGACTATCGTCTGTTCCCCGACCCCGATCTGGCGCCGTTCGATCTGGACGACGAGTTCATCGACCGCTGCCGTGGCGAGATCCCCGAGCTGCCCGATGCCAAGTGCGCCCGTTTCGAGGCCGACTTTGGTATTAAGGCGGCCGATGCCGAGCAAATCGCTGGCGACCCGGAGTTTGCCGACTTCTTTGAGGCCGCCGCTGTCGGCATGGCTGGTAAGGAGGCCCAGACGGTCGCAAACCTGCTGGTGAACGAGATGATCGCCTACCTTAAGGGTGTGGGTGTGTCGCTCGCCGAGTCCGGTATTGCGCCGGCTCAGGTGGCAGCCCTTGCCAAGCTGCTGGCGACCGATGCCATCAGTTCCAACCAGGCTCACGAGGTCTTTGAGGCCATGGCCCAGACTGGCGATGACCCCAACAAGATCGTCGACGAGCGTGGTATGCGTCAGGTGAGCGATGCTGGTGCGCTGCAGCCGATTGTGGACGAGGTGCTGGCAAACTGTGCCGATCAGGCGCAACAGTACCGCGACGGCAACCAGAAGGTCATCGGCTTTTTGGTGGGCCAGTGCATGAAGGCGAGCCGCGGCAAGGGCAACCCGAAGCTCTTCAACGAGTTGCTGAGAACGTCGCTCTCGTAAACGGGAACCGAGGGGCCGGGCGCAGGGCCTTGCCTCTCAATTTCGGACAGTCCTGACTCACGACGGAGGCGCCACTGGCGCTTCCTGTTCGTGCGGAACTCATTGAGAGGCAAGGCCATGTGCTCGGCCCCTCGGTTCCGTGACGACTCGGCCGTTCGGGTCAGGCGGGGCTGAATGGAATTTGGTGAATGAGGGCGCCGATGGCGCCCTCATTCTTTATATATGTTGGGAGCGCCAGGTGGTGGGGGTGGTGCCGGTGTGTTGCTTGAAGGCTTGGGCGAAGGCGGCCTGCTGAGGGTAGCCTAGACGCTCTGCCACCTGCGCTATCGTGAGCGCGCTATCGGCCAAAAGGTCCTGTGCTCGCTCCATACGGCGTCTGCGAATGTAGGCGCCCAGGGACTCGCCAGTTTGAGCCTTAAAGGTGGCGCATAGCTTGGAGCGGCTTGTGTAGAGCCTCTCGGCCACCTCGTTGATACCCACACGCCTGCCTTTGTCGAGCGCGCGCTCAATCATTGCCGTTGCTTCTTCGGCAATGGTTATGCTGACGCGTGTGTCTGCCGCCTGCCGCGCCTGCTTGTGGGCCGCGCGCGAACAGGCGAGCTCCGCGACCATGGTCTCCACGATGCCCTGCATATAGACATGCCCGCCTACGGCGCGAGCGCGGTCCTCGTTGATTCGGCGTAGTGCGTGGCAGATGGCAGACGCTGCCTCCTCGTGCCATGACTCGGCAAATGCCTCAAAGACCCCTGCGAACTCGGTGGGATAGCGGTGCTCCAGTTCGTCAAAATATCCAGGCAAAAAGAGCACCGAGCGCGAGTGATAGAGCTGCCCTGCAAACAGTGGGCTTAACTCCTCGCCACAGTTATCTTGGATAAAGCTGCACACAGCATTGTTTGGCCACGGTCCATGCAGCGGCTTGAGGTTCGCAGGCGTTATGCCGGCTTCGGGCATGCACATGAGCGTGGGGGCGCTGACCTCGCTCACACACGCGTACGGTTCGGGTGTGTACTCGGCCAAGAGCATGTTGTGCGTCGGGGTAATGAAATGCTCCATGACGATGCAGGCAGGGGAGAGGGGCATGATCCATGCGCGGCCGTGCGCCCGGTCGTTTGCCACCTCGCCGGTAAAGACGGCGCCCTTGCCGGAAAGCTGCAGGCCAAACTGCTCAAACTGCGGTGCGTAGAGCTCGGTTATATCGGTTGCTGCCCGCCGCATTTTCAAAAGCGTCCCCTTCCTTTGCGGAAACGTCCACGCCTGGCTCGATTGTGTGCCTTGGCTAACACGCCAATGATAAGTTTCTAACGGTTAACTCTCAAGCCGTTAGAAAGGAATCTCATGGCAAAGGGATCAAAAAAGGAAGGTGGCGGCATCGGCGAGCTGCTTGCATATGCCGGTGACCGTAAATTCCTAACGTATTTGGGCATGGCCCTCTCGGCGTTCTCGCAGCTGCTGGGCTTTGGCCCGTACGTCTGCATCTGGTTTGTTGCGCGAGATCTTATCGCCGTGGCGCCCAACTGGAGCGAGGCCACCGACATCGCGATGTATGGTTGGTGGGCTGTGGGCTTTGCCCTGGCGAGCATTGTGGTTTATTTCGTGGGACTCATGTGCACGCACCTGTCCGCGTTTCGCTGCGCGTCCAATATCCGCAAGGCTACGAGCGAGCATCTGCTTAAGCTGCCGCTCGGCTACTTTGACACGCACGCCACCGGTGAGCTGCGCCGTATCGTCGACGGCTGCGCCGCCTCCACCGAGACGCTGCTCGCGCACATGCTGCCCGATATCGCAGGCGCCACCGCCATGGTCGTGGGCCTGCTCGTGCTGCTTTTCGCCCTCGATTGGCGTTTGGGCGCGGCATGCTTAATCTCGGTCGTCGTTTCGTTTTGCGCCATGGCCACCATGATGAGCGGCAAGGGCGCCGAGTTTATGAAGGCCTACATGGGCGCGCTGGTCAAGATGAACAAGACCGGCACCGAATACGTGCGCGGCATCCCCGTGGTCAAGGTGTTCCAGCAGACGGTCTACTCCTTTAAGGCGTTTCACGATGCGATCGCCGAATACGCCGACATGGCGCAAAGCTATGCGGGCACGTTCTGCCGAGGCCCGCAGGTGCTCAACCTTACCGCGCTCAATGGCCTCGTGGCATTTCTTTTGCCCGTGGCGTTGCTGTTGGCGCCGGGCGAGACGGACTTCGCGCACTTTATGGTCAACTTCACGTTTTACGCGATCTTTTCGGCCGTGGTGCCGACGGCCATGACCAAGCTCATGTTTGTGGGCGAGGCGTCTCAGATGAGTGCCGATTCGCTGGCGCGCATCCGAAGCGTTATGGATTCCAAGCAGCTCTCCGTGCCCGCCCTGCCCAAGCACTCCGCCGGTAGCGATGTGCGCTTTGAGGACGTGAGCTTTACGTACGAAGGTGCCGAAGCACCTGCCGTTAGCCATGTGAGTTTCAGCGTTCCCGCTGGTAGCACCCTCGCCCTGGTGGGTCCCTCGGGTGGCGGTAAGTCAACCTGCGCAAGCCTGATTCCGCGTTTTTGGGATGTCTCCTCGGGTCGAGTGCTCGTAGGCGGTGTGGACGTTCGCGATATGGATCCGCACGAGCTTATGGACCAGGTCGCCTTCGTGTTCCAGACCAACCAGCTGTTCCGGCAAACACTTGCCGATAACGTGCGTGCCTCCAAGCCCACGGCCACTGACGACGAAGTGCGTGCGGCCCTCTCCGCAGCTCAGTGCGACGACATTGTGGCCAAGCTTCCACAGGGCATCAATACCATGCTCGGTGCCGGCGGAGCATATCTTTCGGGCGGCGAGGTCCAGCGCGTGGCACTCGCCCGCGCGATCCTTAAAGACGCACCTATCGTGGTGCTCGATGAGGCCACGGCGTTTGCCGATCCCGAGAACGAGGCGCTCATCCAGCGCGCCTTTAGCAAGCTGGCAGCGGGTCGCACGGTCATTATGATTGCGCACCGACTCTCGACTGTAGTGGGCGCAGACCAAATCGTGGTGCTCAACCAGGGCAGCGTGCAGGAGTCGGGTACCCATGCCGAGTTGCTGTCCCAAAACGGTCTATACGCCAAGATGTGGGCCGAATACGAACAGGCCGCGAGCTGGAAGATCACTGCTGCCGCGGATGCCGCCGTCACGAAGGGAGGCGAGGCCTAAATGTTCGCCTCATTCCAAAAGAAGTATTTCCTATCCGATAAAGGCGTCGCCGGCGTAAAACGCGGCATTTTCTGGACCGCGCTCACCAATCTCATTACCATGGCCGGCATGGGCTTATTGTTCCTGGTCATGGCCGGTTTTGTCGAACATCTCGCCACCGGTGCCGACCTGCCGGATGCCCTGCCGATTGTGGGCGGCCTCCTGGTCTTTTTCGTGTTGCTCTTTGCCTCTAACTGGCAGCAGTATTACTACACCTACTGCATCTTTTACGAGGAGTGCGGCAAGCAGCGTATGGAGATTGCCGAGCGCTTGCGCAAGCTGCCGCTGTCGTTTTTTGGCCGTCGTGATCTGGCCGATTTAACCGAGACCATCATGGGCGACGTCCAGGCCATGGAGCACGCCTACAGCCACGTGCTGGGAGAGCTTTGGGGTGCCATCATCGCAAGCGCCATTGTGTTCGTGGCGTCGCTGTTCTTTTGCTGGCAGCTGGCGATCGCGGCGTTTTGGAGCGTGCCCGTGGCCTTTGCCGTGCTGTATCTGACACGCGGCCCCATGACCCCGGTGTTCGACCATGTGCGCGCCGAGAAGGTCAAGGTTACCGAGGCGATCCAGGAGACGCTCGACTGCGTGCGCGAGATCCGCGCCACCAACCAGGAGGCCCATTATCTTGAGGGACTCAACGCCGTGATCGATGCCGAGGAGCGCGAGACCACCAAAGGCGAGCTCGCCAATGGGCTTTTGGTCAACTCCGCCTTTGCCATCCTGCGCCTGGGGATTGCCACCACGTTGGTCACGGGCGCTGCGATGGTCGCCTCCGGCCAGGTCGACTTTTTGGTGATGTTTGCCTTCCTGCTTATGGTGAGCCGCATCTATGCGCCCTTTGATCAGGCGCTGATGCTGATGTCCGAGCTGTTTGCCGCCGAGTCGTCGGCCAAGCGCATGCGTTCCATCATGGAAGAGCCCGTGGCGCGGGGCAGCGAGAAATTTGAGCCCGTGGGCCACGATGTGGTGTTCGATCACGTGGCATTTGGCTATGGTGCGGGCGAGGACGGCCGCGCCGGCGAGAAAGTTCTTACCGACGTGAGCTTTACCGCCAAGGAAGGCGAAGTTACGGCACTGGTCGGTCCTTCGGGTTCCGGCAAGTCTACGGTGAGCCGCCTGGCTGCGCGCTTTTGGGACGCCACCGAAGGCACGGTCACCGTGGGTGGCGTGGATGTTGCGAGCGTGGATCCCGAGGTGCTGCTGCGCGACTACGCCATTGTGTTCCAAGACGTGCTGCTCTTTGACGACACGGTGATGGGAAACATCCGCCTCGGGCGTCGTGGCGCCACCGATGAGCAAGTGCTTGCGGCTGCGCGTGCCGCCAACTGCGACGAGTTTGTGAGCCGCATGCCGCAGGGCTACAACACCATGATCGGCGAGAACGGCTCCAAGCTGTCCGGCGGTGAGCGCCAGCGCATCTCTATCGCCCGTGCGCTGCTCAAAGACGCGCCTATCGTGCTGTTGGACGAGGCGACGGCGAGCTTGGATGTGGAGAACGAGACCGTGGTTCAGCAGGCGCTCTCCCGTCTGCTTGCAGGTAAGACGGTTATCGTTATTGCCCACCGTATGCGTACGGTGGAAAATGCCGACAAAATCGTTGTACTCAAGGATGGTGTGGTTGCCGAGCAGGGCACTCCGGCGCAGCTCAAGGCGGCAGGTGGAGAATTCGCCCGCATGGTGGCGCTGCAAAAGGAAGCAGCTACCTGGCAGTTGTAAGAAGGGGCAAAGGAACAGTCCCTTTGTCACATTGACAATCGGTTACTCCGCATCGTTAATTTTCAAAAGGTTAGCCATGGCTGACCTAGATAGTTAGATAAAATTGAGATATTTCAAAAGCGTGCTCGAGCAAACTTGTTTACTCGGGTGCTGAGGCACCATGCCGCGTCCAATGCGGCAAAAGGGAGAAGCAACATGAAGAAGTCGACGTTCAATACCCTGCTTGTCGGTGGCGGTTTTCTGCTTGGCACGGCCGGCATCAAGCTGCTCACCAGCGCTCCGGTAAAGAATGCCTGCGTGCAGGGCATCGCGTGCGGTATGCGCGTCAAGAACTGCTACCAGGACATGGTCGAGCAGGCCAAGGCCAATGTCGACGACATGGTTGCCGAGGCTGCCTACATCACCCAGAGCGAGGCCGCTGCTGACGAGGCAGCCGAGTAACGCTCCCAGGCACAAACTATGAGATTCTCGATTATTAGCGAGATCCCCGGCAGGACCCGTCTTCAATTGGCGGGTCCTGTGCCAGAGAGCGATCTCGACGCACTTCTTAAGCTTGGTGGCGATATCGACGGCGTGCACAAGGTACGCGTTTATGGCCGTATTGGCCAGATGGCGCTGGAGTACGACGAGCCGCGTCGCGCGAGCGTGCTCGACGCCTTGGGCGCACTCGATGCTCAAGCTATCGCCGATGCCAAGTCGGGCTACGTGATGCAACTCGAGCCACGCAAGCATAAGCTCGTTATGGATCTTGCCACACTCATCGGCGCCCACTATGCGCGCCGATGGTTTTTGCCCACGCCCCTGCGTGCGGTGTTTGTCGTGGCCGGTTACATGACCTTTTTGCGCGCCGCCCTCCGTGAGCTCGCGCAGCCGCGCCTGACCGTTCCCGTGCTCGACGCTTCGGCCATCGGCATTTCGTTCGTCAAGCGTGATGTCGACACCGCGGGCCAGACAATGTTCCTGCTCAACGTGGGCGAGCTGCTCGAGGACTACACCCGCGCCATGAGCGAAAACGAGCTCATCAACTCGCTGCTCGATGTGCCCGACAAGGCGCAAAAGGTCGTCGGCGACACCGAGGTAAGCGTTGCCGCGACCGAGCTTGAGCCTGGCGATCTGGTCGCCGTGCGCACCGGCATGTCCATCTGCATCGACGGTGTTGTCGAGCAGGGGAGCGCCATGGTCAACCAGGCGACCCTGACCGGCGAGCCGCTTGCCGTCGAGCGCAGCGTGGGCGACGACGTGTTCGCCGGCACCGTCGTGGAAGACGGCAGCATCTTGGTGCGTGTGCGCGCCAATACGGCGCAAACCAAGCTGCGCTCAATTGTCTCGCTCGTGCAGACGGCCGACTCGCTCAAGTCCGAGGGCCAGTCGCACATGGAAGACCTCGCCAACAAGATCGTCCCGTGGAACTTCCTGCTCGCGGGCCTTGTCGCTCTCACCACGCGTAGCCTCATTAAGACCTCGGCGGCGCTGATGGTCGACTACTCGTGTGCACTCAAGCTCACGGGTTCCGTTGCCGTCATGACCGCTATGAGCGATGCTGCCAAGATGGGCGTCATGGTCAAGGGCGCGAAGTACTTTGAGTCGTTTGCCAAGGCCGATACCATTGTCTTTGACAAGACCGGTACGCTCACCGAGGCACAGCCGCGCCTAGCTTGCGTACTGACGACTGACGGCTGGAGCGAGGATGAGATCCTGCGCCTTTCCGCTTGCTTGGAGGAACATTTCCCGCATCCGGTGGCACGCGCCGTGGTCAATGCGGCGCGCGAGCGCGGGCTCGAGCACCGCGAGCGCCATGCCGCCGTCGAGTACATCGTGGCGCACGGCATCGCTTCGTCCATCGAGGGGCGTCGCGCCATCATCGGTTCCGCGCACTTTGTATTTGAGGACGAGAGCGCGCAGCTCGAGGCCGACATTAAGGAGCAAATCGAGTCCCAGATGCAGGGCCTGTCGCCGCTGTATCTGGCGGTCGACGGCACGGTCGTCGGCGTGCTCGGCATCGAGGATCCGCTCAAGCCCGGGGTCCGTGAGGCCATCGCCGACTTGCATGCGCTGGGCGTCAAGCATGTCGTTATGCTCACGGGCGATTCGGAGCGCACGGCCGAGCGCATTGCGCGCGAGGCGGGTGTCGACGAGTTTAAGGCCGAACTGCTGCCCGAGGACAAGTACGCGTATGTGGAGCGCATTAAGGGCGAGGGGCGCCACGTTGCCATGGTGGGCGACGGCGTCAACGATTCGCCGGCGCTGGGCCTGGCCGATGTGGGCTTGGCCATGGGTGGCGGAAGCGACATCGCCAAGGAGGTCGCCGACATCATCCTGGCGGATACCGATCTGGCCGCAATCGTGCGCCTGCGCCGCATGAGTCAGGGGCTTATCGACCGTCTGACGAGTTCGTATTCCAAGGTGATGCTCACCAACTCGGCGCTGTTGGCATTGGGTATTACCGGCATGATCACTCCGCAGACGTCGTCACTGCTGCACAACGGCTCGACGATCGCCTACAGCCTGGGCAACGCAAAGGCGTACCTGCGTTAGCAGACGTGTTCGGCCACGTTATCTGGCCTGCGCCCAGACGGCATCGGTGTCGTCCAGGCGCAGGCCTTTTGCATTTGACCATTCGCTAGCCTCTCTATATAGTGTTGCTAGCGGTGCTAGTAATTGAAGGGAGCGGGATCAACGTGGGCGCTGTTAGCGGCATGGCGCAGGTGAATGTTCGCGTAGATCGCTCGGTTAAAGAGCGCGCCGAGGAAGCGCTGCAGCTTTCGGGCAGGTCACTGCCCGAGCTCATCAAAAAGGTTGTGGCCAAGGTCGCGCAGGGTGGCGGGCAGTGCGAGGAAGTGCTTGCGGCCGTCGACAACCGGCAGCAGACCGTCGCGCACGATACTCCGTTCGCCGCATCATGGGCGGCGGCGGATCAGCTTTACGCGGACCTGGGCATCGCTACGTCGTCCGTATCCGACGATCGCGATTGGGACACAATCTATTCCGAAGCCATGGACGAGCGCTATCGCCAAAAGGGGATGATCCAGTGAGTGGGGCGCCTCTCAAGATCATGGTGGACGCCAACGTATGGGTTGATTCGTTTTGCGTCGACCATGCCGAGTCGCTTGCCGCGCGTGCGTTTATTGGGCAGGCGACGGAGACGGGAGCGTTGCTGTTCTTTCCGGTGCATATCGCTAAGGACGTGCTGTACGTTGTCCAACACGAGCTCAAGCGTAGCGTTCTTGCCAGCGGGGGAGCGCTCGACGAGGCTTCTGCCCGCGCGATTGGCGATGCGGCGCTGGCGTTTGTTCGGAACATGACCGAAAACGCCACGGCCGTGGGTGCGGATGCGTCGGACCTTTGGCTGGCCGACAAATATCTGACGCTCCATCGCGATTACGAGGACAACTTGGTACTCGCCGCATGCAAACGCGCGCAGGTCGATTACTTGGTGACCAACGATCGCAAACTGCTCGAACATGCCGATCTTGCAGCAAAGACCCCGCGCCAAATGATGCCGATTCTTGCTTTGGCCGAACGCGGCGGCGCGGCTATCGGTTGACGCGAACTGTTTGCGGGCCTCTTGGACGACGATGCGCCAAGGGGCCCGCGTCTGCTATTTACAAAAGCTCGGCCTTGATGGCGGGACTTTCTGCGAGCTGCTCGGTGGCCTTTTCGTCGGAGCTGTCGAGTGCTGCCAAGCTGCGGTAGACCCACTCGTTGACCTGGGTGTTCTTGACGCCTGCGGTCTGCATAAGGGCGCCTACCTCGCGGATTGCTGCGAGCAGATCAGCTTTGGGACCCGCGAGCTCGACCTCGATGCCGTGGTAGGCGGCCACGCCGCGGTTCTCACTCACGTGGTCGATAAAGCCCTCGACGGTCTCAAGCTGCTGGGCGAGAGCTGCATCATCGTCAGCGTCCAGCGCGACGAGTGCGTTCGATACCGTGAGGGCGGGATGTCCGCAGGGGACAAAGCCTTCGATGACATCCATAGCTTCGGTAATGGTTGAGCCCAGGCCTGCGAGGGCATTGACGAGTTTCTGCTTGGTATCCATAACGGTCCTTTCGACGGGTCAATTTTGCTTGGCGAAAATATACGTGACGCGATCGGTAGCAAAAGTGTGAAGTGCGGCGCACATTGGGGTCTTCACAGCTCGTGCATAGAACAGCTGTCGGCTTTCAGAACGTGGTAAGATAACACTTCACAAGCGGGGCTCGCCCCGCATGTTCCTTGAAAAGTCGACGGTTATCGGGTGTTTGCAGGCCCGATACCATCCAGACTTTCCCGACATCCGGGGGCGACTGGTTTCGACACGATAGCTCTGAGAGAGGAAGCAAGCCGAGGTCTCCTCGCCTCGTTAAACAGGGGTACCGTCAAATTGAATTGACAACAACTCTTCTTTTGAGCCTATGGCTCTCGCTGCTTAATTTATAGCGGCGCGTCAACCCGGTGATTTCCCCGACACCGGCGCGACGTCATGTTAGGGGAATGCTCCTGCGCACGTAATCGGTATGGCGCAGGCTAAGATCGAACCGGTTGGGATGCTGCGAGCGTGTCGCTGCGCGCAAAGCGTCCGAGACTAAACCAGCGACTGAGCTTGGAGATGCCAATCAGGGGGCTTTCGTGGACCGGAGTTCGATTCTCCGCGCCTCCACCACAAGAGAATTGGTCGAACTATGCCCTTCGGGGCATGGTTCGGCCTTTTTCTGTTTCGGCCTGAAATCATCGCCGTAGCGGTCAAAGGCGAAGTAGACGTTAAGCGTCTTCCCGTCGATTTCAACGAATCGAACGAAGGTGCCTAAGATCACTTCTGGCGTTAGGTTTTCCGCCGCATCATCGAGCCACAGCATGAGTTCGTCAACGCCGATGTTGAACGCTTCTTCTCTCTCGGCGATGCGCAGCTCTGCTTCAAGCTCGCTCTTGCGCTGCTTCAGCTCTTCGGTGCGCTCTTTGCCACCGGGCGGCGCGATGCCGTCTTCTATTGCTTGCCAGATGCGTTCAAAGGTGCGGTCAATCCGCTTCAGTTCCTTCTTTATCGCGTAGCTTCTCGATTGCTCTTTCGGTTGCTCGGCTTGAAACGCAACCATGCCGCTTGCTATGCGCTGCCTAACGTCTTCGCGCGCCACGGCTTGCAGCGTCATATCACAAACAACGTCTTCTACGAGATCACGCCGAACGGTTCGGCGGCACTTCCGGCACTTGTAGTAGTGATACGTCGCGCCAGTGCATGACGTGCCGCTTGTGCCCGCCATTGGCGCACCGCACTTGGCGCAGTAGAGCTTGCCGGACAACGGGAACTCTAGCGTTGAGTTGATCTTGCGGCGCGGCTTGTGACGGTCGCCAAGGATGTTGTCTATCATGTCTTGTTCTACCTGCGACCAGATGGCGGGCATCCCGTCCGGCACTTCATGACCGGCGTACTTGTATACACCCGCGTTCTGGACGCGCTTTAGAAGCTTCGTGACGGTATCCTGATTGAACTTGGCACCGCGCTTGCTTCGCTCGGTACTCACGGCGCGCACGATATCGGCGACGGAGCTACCGGCAAACAACATGTTCTTCATCCTGCTAAGCACGGACGCTTCGCGCTCATTGATTACGTAGCGGCCTTCTACGATATCCCACCCGTAAAGAGTGCGACCATTCGCCATGCACCGCTGCGCGTTCTTCTGGATTCCGTCTCTGATGCGCTCACTGTCAAGCGCGCTTTCGTACTCGGCGAGAACTTCGAGCATGCCGAGCTGCAACACGCCGCTTGACCCGCTGGAAATGTCTTCGCCAGCGTATAGGATTTCTACGCCAGCCTTGCGAAGCATGATGCGGGCAAGCGACATTTCGTCTCGGTTGCGCATGATGCGCGTAACCTTGTAGATCACTACGTAGTCAAACAGGCCGTGTCGGGCATCGCTCATCATTCGTTGGAACTCGGCACGGTCGATGTTGCGCCCCGTCTGCGCATAGTCGCAGTATTCGCGCACGACCTGCAAACCCTCGCGCTCACAGTATGCGCGTGAGTTCTCAACTTGTATCTCTATGCTCTCTGAGCGCTGATTGTGCGAGCTGAAGCGCGCATATATGGCGGCGCGGTTCTTTACCATGCTAAAATCACCCCTTAGAGCGAGCGCGGTAAAGCGCCCTGCTTCTTGACCAGCCCCGCGCGCGTTCCGCCAAAGTTCCCGCGCGGGGTTTCTCTCTGAAAACAGCACTTTATATTGCCGTTTTTCACCACTTCCCAACACAA
>CABUDZ010000044.1 GCA_902490445.1 uncultured Collinsella sp. | reverse complement strand
ATTTGATAATGGGAACAAAGACAAACGTCCTCAAGGAGAGGGCTTGGTTTTTGTACCCAATTTCAGAATACTTTTGCCTTTTCATTTCATATCGTGATAGACAACGGCCAGCCTTGGCCGCAGTTTTCATGTGTGTCCTACCTATCATCCCCAGCGGTAAAAGTATTTGTCGCTGGGGATTTTTGCGCCCTTCTGGGCCTTGTATGGAGGACAATCATATGAAAATCATCAATATTGGCATTCTTGCTCATGTAGACGCAGGTAAGACGACCTTGACGGAGAGCCTGTTATATACCAGCGGAGCATTCGAGGCGCTCGAGCCGTGGGAACAGCGCGAGATCATGCGCTTGGTCGGTAAGTTCTCCCATGTTCATAACGAAGAGTGCGAGGCATTTAAACGGCAAGTGGCCGCCGAGAACGAGGCTGACGATAAAGGCGAAGGGGAGACATGCGACTCTTAATGAGATTTATGAGGCCGTATCGCGGGCTGATTGCGGTGACGCTGTTTGTACTGCTGATAGATAACGTCGGCACGCTGCTGGTGCCTACAATGTTGGCGAATATGGTCAATACTGGTATCACGACGGGTGATATCGACTACATCTTGCGCAACGGCGTGTATATGCTCATCGCGACCGGCATGGCCAGTGGCGGCGCGGTGCTGGGCTGCTATCTTTCGGCTCGTCTGGCGGCCAATGTGGCCTGCGACATTCGCAACGCCGTCTACGATAAGTCGCTCGAGCTGTCCGCCAGCGACTTTGAGCGCTTTGGTACGGGTTCGATGATCACGCGCTCTCTCAACGACATCAACGTGATCCAGCAAGCGATCCTGCAGACGATTCAGCTGGTGTTACCGGTACCGTTCTTGGCCGTGGCGGGCATCATCTTTGCCTGGTTTATCGATCCTGCCATGGGCACGCTGCTGGGCGTGGTCGTTGCGATCGTGCTGGTGGCGGCGGTCTTTACCGTTGCCAACGCCGCGCCGATCTTTATGCGCCTGCAGAGCTTTATCGACCGCATGAACGTGGTGCTGCGCGAGAACATCGTGGGCGTGCGCGTCATCCGCGCATTTAACAAGGAGCGCCACGAGGAGCAGCGCCTGGACGAGGTGTTTAGCGATTACGCAGCCAATGCCATCAAGGTCAACCACCTGTTTGTGGGTCTCGACAGCTCCAGCTTCTTTTTGATGAATATCGCCGAGGTGGCGGTGTTGTGGGTGGGCGGCAACCGCGTGGGCGTCCATGCCATGCAAATCGGCAGCATCTCGGCCGTGCTGGAGTACGCGATCCTGATCCTGTTCTTTGTGATGATGGCGCAGATGGTGGTGCTGACGCTTCCGCGCGCCGCGGCGTGCCTCAGCCGTGCACAGCAGGTGCTCGAAATCGAGCCGAGCATCGTGGACGGTAAGGCTACGCTGGGCGACGGGACGCCTGAGTCCGCAGATGGGGCCGACACGGTGGCCGTGTTCGACCACATGTCGTTTCGCTTTGACGATGCCGACGAGGACACCCTGTGCAACCTGAGTTTTGCCTGCCGCCGTGGACAGACGACCGCGATCGTGGGCTCGACGGGCTCGGGCAAGTCAACGGTGGCCAAGCTCTTGCTTCGCTTCCACGATGCCACGAAGGGCACCATTCGCCTAAACGGCGTCGATCTGCGCGACCTTTCGCAAGACGATATCCGCGGGCGTATCGCCTATGTGCCGCAGAAGGCATGGCTGTTCTCGGGTACGGTGGCGAGCAACCTGCGCTTTGGCAACGAGGGCGCGACCGAGGCTGACATGCTCCATGCGCTGGAGGTTGCCCAGAGCACCTTTGTGCTCGACCAGCCCCAGGGGCTCGATACGCCGGTGGCCCAGGGCGGCACGAACTTCTCGGGTGGTCAGCGCCAGCGCCTGGCGATTGCCCGCGCACTCATGAAGCACGCTGATCTGTATATCTTCGACGACAGTTTTTCGGCCCTGGACTTTAAGACCGATGCGGCACTGCGCCATGCGCTGCAGGGCGAGACGTGCGATGCCGCGGTGCTCATCATCGCCCAGCGCATCTCGACTATTTTGCATGCCGATCAGATTGTGGTGCTCAAAGACGGTGAAGTCGTGGGCCTAGGCACGCACGACGAGCTCATGGAAACCTGCGAGGTGTACCGCGCTATCGCAGAATCGCAGATGAAGGGAGGTGAGTAGCATGACCGAGGAACTCAAGAAGTGGAGCATCGCCGATGACGCCGCGGCTGCAGAAACAGTCGAGGAGACGGGCGCCACGTCCGACCTGGACGAAAACGCCAAGGCAGCGGCGGAGCGCGAGGCTCGCCGCCAGGCACTCTACGAGGAAAACGAGCGCGCCGAGGACGAGCGCGCCCGCGCCGAGGCGGAGCGCATGCGCGACGTTGACGACGAGGACGAGGACGAGACGCCCCGCGACACCTGGGCGACGGTGCGCCGCCTGTGGAGCGAGGCCGCCGGCGACCATTGGCGCTTCTATATCGTGTTCGCGAGTATCGTGTTCTATGCCATCTTTAACACCGCGGCGCCGGCTTACAGCGCCCGCGTGATCGATGAGCTGTGGGGGCACATGAAGCTGGCGTTTGCCAACAACACTACCTTCAGCATTACCTGGGAGAACTGCGGCAGGACCATCTTTATCTACTTTATGATCTGGACCGCCGCCGCCTCGTTCTACGCACTCCAGAGCTTTTTGATGTCGAGCGTTGCCGAGCGCCTCAACCTGCGCCTGCGCAACCGCATCGCACAAAAGCTCAACCGTCTGCCGCTTGCCTACTTTGACGCGCATCGTCCCGGCGAGGTCGTCAGCCGTGCGACCAACGACTTGGACAAGATGTCCGAGAGCATGCAACGCGGCCTGCTGCAGCTTCTGGTGTCGATCGGTACCGTGGTGGGCGCCGTGAGCGTGATGTTCGTGTTTAGCGTGCCGCTCACGCTCGTTTTTTTGTTCTTTACGGCGCTTTCGCTGCTGGTGACGAAGGTCGTGTCGCGCCGCACGCATGATGTGACGGGCGAGCGCCAGGAGTGGGTGTCCAAGATTACGAGCGCGGTCGAGGAGGGCTACTCGGGCCGTCTGGTGATCCGTGCGTTTAACCGCGAGCGCCAGAGCTCTGCCGAGGTGCACGAGGCTTCGAAGGAGCTGGCGCGCGTGAGCACCAAGGCCGACTTTATGATTAACGCCGTCGGCCCCGCGGTGCGCTTTATCGGCCGTTTGGCGCAGATCGTGATCGCGCTGGTGGGCTGCAGCATGCTGGTTGCCGGGCATATGACCGTCGGCGTGTTCCAGGCGTTCTTCCAGTTTATCTACGAGGCGTCCGAGCCCATGACGGAGCTGTCGTTTACCTTTAACTCGCTGCAGAGTGCGCTGGCGAGCGCCGAGCGCGTGTTCGACCTGCTCGACGAGCCCGAGATGGAGGCCGATCCGTTGCCGGTGGCCGCCGCCAAGCTGCCGGGCAAAGTGGAAGGCCGTGTCGCTTTTGAGCATGTGCGCTTTGGCTATTCGCCCGACAAGCCGCTTATGCGAGACGTGTCGTTTACCGCCGAGCCGGGTCAGAAGATCGCCGTGGTGGGAACCACGGGCGCGGGTAAGACCACGCTCATCAACCTGCTCATGCGCTTTTACGAGATCGACGGCGGCCGCATTACCCTCGACGGCGTGGACACGAGCCGCATGAACCGCGGCGAGCTGCGCCAGCAGTTTGGCATGGTGTTGCAGGACGCTTGGCTATTTGATGGCACCATTGCCGAGAACATCGCCTACGGCTGTCCCGAGGCGACGCGCGAGGAGATTGTCGCGGCCGCACGTGCCGCACGGGTCGACTTCTTTGTGCGCACTATGCCGCAGGGCTACGACACGCGTGTGGCTAACGATGCCGAGAGCATCAGCCAGGGCCAACGTCAGCTGCTGACCATCGCGCGCGTGCTGCTCAACAACCCGGCGATCCTCATCCTGGACGAGGCGACGTCGAGCGTGGACACGCGCACCGAGCTCGCCATCGGCCGTGCTATGGATGCGCTCATGCGCGGGCGCACGAGCTTTGTGATCGCGCACCGTCTATCGACGATCGTCGATGCCGACCTCATCCTGGTCATGGATCACGGCAATATCATCGAGCAGGGTACGCACAAGGAGTTGCTGGCTGCCGAGGGCGCTTATGCCGACCTCTACCTAAGCCAGTTCGCATAAGGTGACAAAGGGGCAGTCCCGCATGTCACATCTAAAAGAAGGCGCACCGGAGGCAGTTCATTCCCTGGTGCGCCTTTTGTGTTGGCGTTCATGCTGTGGCGGTTGCCCGCGGCCCTAGCGCTCGTCCACGAACTTGGCGACGAGGGCCTTGAGCTCGGCCACCTCTTGCTCGAGTTCCTTGACGCGACGGGCGTTTTCGGTGATGCCCTGACGGTTGAGGGCGCTCTGCTCGGCGGCATCGTCGGGCATGTACTCGCGATGCTGCTTGGCGTCGAAGCTCTCCTCGAACACGCGGCAGCCGTTGCGCTTGATGATGCGCCCGGGCACGCCCACGACGGTGCAGTTGTCGGGCACGTCCTTGACGACGACCGAGTTGCCGCCGATCTTGACGTTGTTGCCGATGTGGATGTTGCCAAGCACCTTGGCGCCCGTGCCCACGGTGACATTATTGCCCAGGGTGGGGTGGCGTTTGCCGGTCTCGTTGCCGGTGCCGCCGAGCGTGACGCCCTGGTAGAGCACGCAGTTGTCGCCCACGATGGTAGTCTCGCCAATAACGACGCCCATGGCGTGGTCGATAAAGAAGCGCTTGCCGATCTGCGCGGCGGGATGAATCTCGACGCCGGTGATGTGGCGGGTTAACTGCGAGAGCACGCGGGCAAGCGATCGATGGCCGTGTTCCCACAGCCAGTGCTCGGGTACATGATTCCACTTGGCGTGCAGGCCGGGGTAGGACAGGAAGATGACCAGGCCATTTTGCGCGGCAGGGTCCTGCACCTGGACGGTCTTGATGTCCTCGCGAATGGTGTTGATAAAGCTCACCGGCCGCCCTCCCTTAGCGCCGTGACAATGCGATTCAATAAAGTATAGCGATTCGCTAGGGATTAGGAAGGGCAATCTTACTTTGCTATAGGCGACAGGTGTCAGTTATGCAAACTTGCTGGTAATGAAGTAAGACTTTTGAGGGGTTTGGCCCGTGCTCGCGCCGCAACCGTATACTGGTCAACTTGGACGTGTCCGCGCCCACAACTGAGAGGTTTTACTTCATGGGTTTCATCAATTTTATCGCCGAGCTGCTTAAGGATCCGCGCACTGCGATCGCCAGCTGGATCGCTGCCGGCCCGCTCATGGCCTACGGCTGCGTGTTCCTGATCATCTTTATCGAGACGGGCGTGGTGTTCTTCCCGTTCCTTCCCGGCGACTCGCTGCTGTTTGCCTCGGGCTTCTTTGCCCATAATGGCGGCTTTAACATCGTGGCGCTTCTGGCCACCGCATGGGCCGCAGCCATCCTGGGCGATCAGTGCAACTTTATGATCGGCCACTTCTTTGGCCGTAAGATCATCGCCTCGGGCAAGGTAAAGGCCATGACGCCCGAGCGCATCAAAAAGTCCGAGGATTTCCTGGATAAGTGGGGCCATCTGGCCATCTTCCTCGGTCGCTTCTTCCCGTTCATCCGCACCTTTGTGCCCTTCATCGCCGGCATGGGCGGTATGCACTGGCGCAACTTTGTCATCTTTAACGTGCTGGGTGGCATTACCTGGTCGACGGTCTTTACGCTGCTTGGTTACTTCTTTGGTGGCATTCCGTTTGTGCAGGAGCACTTTGAGCTGCTGATCGTGGGCATTGTCGCCGTGTCGATCATCCCGACCGTGGTCGGTCTGGTTAAGGCTAAGCTCGGTAAAAAGAACGCCTAGTCCGAGCTTGGTTTCGGACGTTAATTCCAAGGCCCGTCATCGGATTCGATGGCGGGCCTTTTGTGTTGAAGGCAAATGAAAATACTTTACTTAGTTAAAGAAAAACGTTTTATCCAAGGCGTGCGGGGAGTACAATCACCTGCATGCGAATCGACGCGTCATCGGCTTTGATGCTGCCCGTGTGTCCTGCCCGGCTCTACGCTCCGGGTATGCGACGTTGCGACGCGGCCGGCTTCGGTCCTTGCGTGCGGGTTCGCGAGTATGCAACCGTGTATGTAAGGAGCGACATATGACTGTCGAGAAGAAGGATATCGATTGGGGTAGCCTCGGCTTTGGCTACATGAAGACCGATTACAGCTACGAGGCCCATTGGAAGGACGGCGAGTGGGACGAGGGCGGCCTGACCACCGACCACACCCTGCATGTCTCCGAGTGCGGCGGCATCTTCCATTACTGCCAGGAGGTCTTTGAGGGCCTGAAGGCCTACACCGCCGAGGACGGCAGCATCGTCTGTTTCCGTCCCGACATGAACGCTGAGCGTATGTACAACTCTGCGCAGCGCCTCGAGATGCCCCCGTTCCCCAAGGACAAGTTTGTCGAGGCCGTCAAGCAGGTCGTCTCTGCCAATGCCGCATGGGTTCCGCCCTTCGGCTCTGGCGCAACCCTGTATGTGCGTCCGTTTATGATCGGCTCCGGTGACGTAATCGGCGTGGCTCCCGCTCCTGAGTACACGTTCCGCATTCTCGTGACCCCGGTCGGTCCGTACTTTAAGGGTGGCCTCAAGCCCGTCAAGCTGCGCGTTTCCGAGTATGACCGCGCTGCACCGCACGGCACCGGTAACATCAAGGCCGGCCTGAACTACGCCATGTCCCTTAAACCCACGATGGAGGCCCATCGCGAGGGTTATGCCGAGAACCTGTATCTCGACTCCGAGTCCCGCACCTATGTCGAGGAGACCGGCGGCGCCAACGTGCTGTTCGTGAAGGAGGACGGCACCCTCGTCGTTCCGCAGTCGCACACCGACTCCATCCTGCCCTCTATCACCCGTCGTTCGCTCGTTCAGGTTGCTCAGGACCTGGGCATTACCGTCGACCAACGCCCTGTCGAGTGGGCCGAGGTCAAGGCCGGTACCTTTGTCGAGTGCGGCCTGTGCGGCACCGCTGCCGTTATCTCCCCGGTCGGCGAGATCGACAACAAGGTTTACGGCGCCGACGAGACCGTGACCTTCCCGGCTGGCTACACCGAGATCGGCCCTGTGATGAAGAAGCTTCGCGAGACCCTGACTGGTATCCAGTCTGGTGCTGTTGAAGATAAGCACAACTGGGTTTACACCGTGGCGTAACCTGGCTTCGTAATTCCCATCAAGCCCTGACCGAGGCGGACCGGCCTATCTCCCGGCGCGTCCTCGGACATGAAAGAACCTCCGCTGCGCACTACGTGCGGCGGAGGTTCTTTCGTCCTGTGGAATGCGCCGGGAGATAGGCCGGTCCGCCTCGGTCGAGTGCTCTGCATTCCTTGCCAGGAGGTTACTGGGCTGTAGGGGAGAAGGTGCGCGGCCTATTGGCCGCGCCTTTTATTTGGCTGTTAGGGCTTTGCCGTAGTTGCAGCCGAAGAGGGGACGTGCACGTTTTTTCGGTTGCCGCTCGCCTGGGGTGGGGCGGGGCGTGCATTTTTGGGAGTTTTCAGCAGTCGAGGGTGCCTGCATACTGGTTTTTGGACAAAAGTCAGGCGCCATGAGCCGCATCCTGTAAAAAAATGAGCGATCTCTGAGGCGCTGAGGGCTCAGAATCAGGGTTTTCAACGCGGTTCTGTGGGCACGTTCCTGCCCTGTGGGTTCCGGGATGCTGAAAACTCCAAAATTTGCACGCCGCCCCTGGGGGTACCTTCGGGCAAAAAGCAACCGCCCCGTCGAAGTATGCATTCGACGGGGCGGTTTATGCAAAAACGGTTGTGGATGCGTCAACGGCTCACTAGAACTTGACGGTTGGTGCCTGGCGGGCGGCCTCGGCGGCCTCAAAGCCCTGGCGCTCCTTAAACTGGAAGATGCCGGCAAAGATAACGGCAGGGAACGTCTGGATGGCGTTGTTGTAGCTAAGCACGCAGTCGTTGTAGCTCTGGCGCGCGTAGCTCACCTTGTTCTCGGTGTCTTCGAGCGTGGCTTGGAGCTGCGTAAAGTTGGTGTTCGCCTTAAGATCGGGGTAAGCCTCGGCCACGGCGAAGAGCTGGCGCAGGGCGCCGGTCAGCACGTTGTCGGCTTCCATCTTGGCTTCGGGCGTGGTGGCGCTCACGGCGGCGTTGCGCGCATTGACCACGGCGGCAAGCGTGTCCTGCTCGTGTTTGGCATAGCCCTTGACGGTCTCGACTAGGTTAGGGATCAGGTCGTTGCGGCGCTGCAGCTGCGTATCGATGTTCTGCCAGGCGTTATCGATGCGGTTACGCTTGGTGACCATGTTGTTGTAGATGCCGGCGATGGCGCAGACAATCACAATGACAACAACGATGCCGATGATGACGGTAATCATGATGTCTCCGTTTCGAATGGCCGCGGCGGCATGCGCCAGCTGCCGTTGGTATAACGCTACTAGTATACCCGCAACGTTTTGCCGTGCCGAACTTTCCGGTAAGCGTTATGTTTTCGGTGGGGTTGGCACTGGGGCAAAGCGCGCGAGGTACAGGTGTAAGATATGCGACAGATTGACGAGTGTTGTCTTTGCCCTGAGGATGGCGATACCAGTGGACCTTCGCATCAAGAAAACCTACCGCGCCCTGTTCGATGCCTTCACCGAACTTCTCGAGGAGCATCGTTTTGAGGACCTGACGGTTGCCATGCTGTGCGACCGCGCCATGATTCGCCGTACGACGTTCTACAAGCACTTTCGCGACAAGAACGATTACTTTGCCTTTTATATCGATGAGCTTATGTCGGGCTTGCCGCAAAAACAGCCCGATGAGGCCGGCGCAGTGTCTGCCGAGGACGTGCGCGCGCTTCGGCACGCGATTTTGGACGATGCCATGGATTTGATTCTGGCGCACGAGCAGCTCATGGATAACATTTTGGCAAGCAGCATGTCGGGCATGCTGACCAACGTTATTTGCGACCGCATTGCCCGCTCCATCCGCGAGCGTGTGATGAACGTGCTTGCCGAGGATGCCCTGGCCCCCGTGTCACTCGAGACGACGTCTGAGTTTGTCGCCGGCGGTATTATTCGACTTTTCACGATATGGTGGGAATCGGGCCACGATCTTGAACGTCGACCTGAGATAGCCGACGTGGTCGATGCACTGTTCGAGCGAACCATGACGCCGGTGCATCACTAAAAGTGGCGGAGAGAGGGGGATTCGAACCCCCGGAACGCTCTCGCGCTCAACGGTTTTCAAGACCGCCGCATTCAACCGCTCTGCCATCTCTCCGTGAGTCGTAATGATAGCATCGTTTTGAATTTGCAACAGGGAAGGCGAACGATGACGATCACCGAAATCGACGAGAAGTTCATGCGTGAGGCGCTGGCGGAGGCGCGCGCCGCCGCGGCGGTGGGCGAGGTGCCCATCGGAGCCGTAGTGGTGCGCGCGGGCGAGATTGTCGCGCGGGCGCATAATCGTCGCGAGCTCGATCAGGATCCTTCGGCTCATGCCGAGTTTGCGGCCCTGTGCGCTGCCGCTCGGTCGCTCGGTCGCTGGCGCCTTTCCGATTGCACGGTCTACGTGACGCTCGAGCCCTGCTGCATGTGTGCGGGGCTTATGGTTAACGCGCGCGTGGGGCGCTGCGTGTATGGCGCGAGTGATGCCAAGGCGGGCGCGCTGGGTTCGCTGTATGACCTGAATGCCGATTCGCGCCTGAATCATCGGTTTAACGTGACGGCTGGGGTCCTGGCGGATGAATGCCGCGAGCTGCTGAGTAGCTATTTTGGCGGTCTGCGCGGAGCGGGCGGCACTGATTGCGGTTGTGGGGCCGATCTTGAGGCGCATGCCGCTCACGCCGCAGCGCTTGCAGGTGCCGGTGAGGATGCTGACACGGCGGTTGACTTTGGTCCTGCGTGCCGCCGGCCCCGCCGCGTGCTGCTGGCAATTGACTCCTTTAAGGGCAGCGTTTCGAGCGCGCAGGCGGAGGCAGCGGTTGCCGAGGGCGTGCGCCGCGTTTGGCCCGATGCCGAGCTGAACGCTTTGCCGCTGGCAGATGGTGGCGAGGGAACGCTCGACGCCGTTGCCGCGCGTGGTGGCGAGCTCTCGACCTGCGAGGTGGCAGGTCCCTTTGGTGAACCCGTGTCTGCCCGGATGCTGGTAGATGCCGAGCGCGAGTCCGCGGTCATCGAGATGGCCGAGGCGGCTGGCATTGGGTATTCGCCTTGCACGGAGTCGTCGGCGCTGGCTGCTACAACCTATGGCGTGGGCGAGCTGATGCTCCGTGCGGTTCGTGCCGGGGCAAAGACTATCTATATTGGCTTGGGCGGCAGCGCCACCAACGATGGTGGCGCCGGTATGCTGCAGGCGCTGGGCGCGCGTGTGGTCGATGATCGGGGCTGCGATATCGCCCCCGGTCTTGCCGGCCTTGAGCGGGTGGCGAGCGTTGATTTGGCGCCAGCGCTGCAGGCTTTGGATGGCGCTCGTATCGTTGTGCTTTCGGATGTCGAGAATCCGCTCGTGGGGCGTCGGGGCGCATTAGCGGTGTTTGGCGGGCAGAAAGGCTTGCCGACGGGTGACGCCGAGGCGCTGAGCAGGTGCGACAGCTGGATGGTCGGCTACGGTCGTCTACTCGATACGGCAATTGTCGAGGCTCGGGCCCAGGGGTTGTTGCGCACACCCGAGGGCGCACGGACATTTGGCTCGGTGCTCGGCGTGCCCGGCGCGGGCGCTGCCGGTGGCCTGGGCGCCGCGCTGCTGGCGCTCGGCGCGGAGCTGCGTTCGGGCGTGGAGACGGTGCTCGATCTCGTGGGATTTGACGCGCGCGTGCGCGATGTCGACCTGGTCATAACGGGCGAGGGCAATATGGACGAGCAATCCGCCGCCGGCAAAGCGCCGGTGGGTGTGGCCCGCCGCGCCAAGCGATATGGCAAGCCGGTGGCCACTGTCGTGGGCGGTCGCGCCGACTATCTGGACGCGGTGTATGAGCAGGGCATCGACTTGGTGCTTCCGATCTGCCGCAAGCCCATGGACCTGGAGCAGGCACTCAATCCGCAAGAAGCCACAACCAACCTCATCTGCGCCGGTGAAGCAGCCGCCCAAGCCTACGACCTCGCTCGCCTCTAAAACCCATCCCCTCGATAAGTTGCGGTGAAATACGGAGTGTTTTTGCCTTTAAGGTGCCAATTCAGTCCGTATTCCACCGCAACTTCGTGAATGGTCATGCGAGGCTGGCTGCCTTGGGCCTTGGGTCGGACCGTCCGCCACGAAATGCGGCCATCTACTACGTTTAACCGAGTATCCTCGATCATCCCGAATTTTGCGAAATTAAAACCGCAGGTAGAAAGCTTGCCGGTTTTCGAAAAAGCCGGCTATGGTTGACCCCTGCGGCCTAAACGTAGTAGATAGGCCCTTTTCGTGGCGCAGCGTCAGACCAGTCTTTTTGGGACGGGGCTATTTTGACTACTTGCCGATCCGATTGCCCGAGTAGTCAAAAAGGCCCCGTCCCAAATTAGCTGTCTTGCCCCATCGGGCGGGAGCAGGTAAGATATATCGAGCGCCTAGCGCGTTCGATGGGTTCGGATGACGACATGTTCCGAATCTGGTCAGGTCCGGAAGGAAGCAGCCATAAGGAGCCTCTGTCGGGCATCCGAATCCATCGAGCGCACGGGCTTTCTTTTTGCGCGGTTTTACCAAACCGCGCAATGCTCGACGCTGCGCGCCACCCAGAGCGACAATTTGTCATTCAAAAGGCAAGGCATGACCAGAAGGTCTATGCCTTGCCTTTTTCATGCCAACTTGTTCGCTCTGGGTGGCGCTCGCTGACTTTGCCAAAACATAGGCGGCCACGTGGTCCGGGCGTGATGGAGTGGTGTCTCGCTGGTCCTCGGCTTTGCCTGCGGAATCGCTCGACTACCAAACGCCCTGCCGGCACTCGCGGGTAGCCGACCAAAACCGCCTGAAGGGTCACATTTATCTGATAATTGAATCCCTGGCGTTATGTCGCTTGCTAACTGCGCCAAAACAGTGACGGTTTTTACCACCGCTCAAGACTCTTCTGTAACGAGTTGCTTACGCATCTTCAGGGTTCGCCGTACTATCATGAATCAGATTGAAGAGAGATGATGATAGGGAGCGCCTTTTTATGATTGAGCTGCTCAGGCGTTTTGGTGGCAAGTTTCGCCGGTGTATGGTGATTGGCCCTGCGTGCAAGCTGATCGAAGTGATCTTTGACCTGCTAACGCCGCTGGTGATTGCCCAGATGATCGATAAGGGCATCGGCGCGCACGATGTGAACGCCGTCGTCCACTACGGCATGGTGCTCGCCGCCATGGCCGTGATTGGCATCTCGTTTACGCTCGTCTGCCAAAAGATGGCGGCGCTCACCTCGCAGGGCATGGGTACTTACATTCGCGGCGCGCTCTACCAGCACATCAACAAGCTGAGCTATGCTGAGCTCGATCGCTTTGGCACGCCGTCGCTCATCACGCGCATCACCAACGACGTCAACCAGGTGCAGCTCGCCGTGGCGCTGGGCGTGCGTATGCTCATCCGCTGGCCTTTCCTGGCGGTGGGCTCCATGGTCGCGGCCCTTGCCATCGACCTTAAGCTTGGCGTGATTTTCTTGATTTGCACGCCCGCCATCGGCCTGGTGTTTTGGTTTGTCATGGCGCGCTGTATCCCGTACTACAAGCAGCTGCAGGCAAAGCTTGACCGCATCGCGCTTATCTGCCGCGAGGGCCTTTCGGGCGCCCGCGTGGTTCGCGCCTTCGTGCGCGAGGACCATGAGCGCGAGCGCTTTGCCCAAGCCGCCGATGACCAGGCCAATACTGCCATCGCGGTGGGCAAGCTCTCGTCGATTCTCAACCCCGTCACGTTTCTTGTGATGAACCTGGGCGTGTGCGCCATCCTGTGGGTCGGCGGCATCCAGGTCAACGTGGGCGAGCTCACGCAGGGTCAGGTCATGGCGTTCGTCAACTACATGACGCAGACCCTCACCTCCATCGTGTATGTCGCCAACCTGGTCGTGGTCTTTACCAAGTCGAGCGCCAGCGCGTCGCGTATCAACGAGGTGCTCAATTGCGTGCCGAGCATTACCGATGAGGGCAACCAGCCGGTCGCACTGCCCGAGCCGGGCAATGTCGCTCCCGTTCCTGCGTTGAGCTTTGACCATGCGAGCTTTTCGTTTGGCGTGGGCGCGGCAAATGCCGTGAGCGATGTGACGCTGGAGCTGCCGCTGGGCAAGACGCTCGGCATTATCGGCGGCACGGGCAGCGGCAAGTCCACGCTCGTTTCGCTTATCCCGCGCCTGTACGATGCGAGCGCTGGCAGCGTGAGCGTGATGGGCGCCGACGTGCGCGCCTGGCCGCTCGACCAGCTGCGCCATGTGGTCGCGACCGTCCCGCAGCGCGCGTCGCTGGTGAGCGGCACCATCCGCAGCAACCTGACCTGGCGTGACGAGTCAGCGACCGACGATGAGCTCTGGGCGGCGCTCGATATGGCGCAGGCCAGCGAATTCGTGCGCAACAAGCCGCAGGGGCTCGATGCCCCGGTCGAGGCGGGCGGTAAGAACTTCAGCGGTGGCCAACGCCAGCGCCTGACCATCGCGCGCGCCCTGGTGGGCTCGCCTCAGATATTGATCATGGACGACTCCGCCTCGGCGCTCGATTTTAAGACCGACGCGGCGCTTCGCCGTGCCATCCGCGAGCGCAGCGTGCGCGGTGCCGCCGAGGGCGGGCTGCCGCTCACGACGGTCATCGTGAGCCAGCGCGTCTCGACCGTGCGCGATGCCGACATGATCTGCGTGCTCGACCACGGATCGGTTGCGGGCCTGGGCACGCATGACGAGCTGTATGCAAGCTGCCAGCTCTATCGCGAGATTTGCCAGTCGCAGCTGCGCCGCGAGGAGCTCGAGGGCCAGCAGGGGAGCACGGTGCCCGCGTCCGCCCCGACTGCCCCTGCGCCTACTTGCTCAAAGGAGGGTTGCTAGATGAACCCGTATACTTCTTCCGGTTCGGTCGCCACGATGACCGCTAATGTGTCCGGCAACGATAACCTCAACGACCTGGGCGACGGCCCGCGCCAACCCGGTGATCCCGAGCGCTATCCCGTGGGCGCGGTGACGCGCCGCCTGCTGGGCTATGTTCGCCCGCACCGTATTTCGTTTACGGCGTCGTTTGTGAGCGCCGCCATCTCGGTGATTCTGCAGCTCTACACGCCCATCCTCATTGGTGAGGGCATCGACCTGATCGTCGCCACCGGGCAGGTGGACTTCGATGCGCTGCTGCCGCTCGTTACCAAACTCGCGATTGTCGTGATGGGTGCTGCGGCCTTTCAGTGGCTGCAGGGCTACTGCGTCAACCGCCTGTCCTACGAAACGGTGCGCGACATGCGCGTGGAGGCGAGCGACAAGCTCAGCCGCATGCCGCTCAGCTTTGTCGACAGCCATGCCCACGGCGACCTTATGAGCCGCGTGGTCAACGACGTCGATCAGGTGGGCGACGGTCTGCTGCAGGGCTTTGCCCAGCTCTTTACCGGCGTCATCACCATCGTGGGCACGCTTGCGTTTATGCTCTCCATTAACCTGACCATGACACTCGTGGTGGTGCTCGTCACGCCGCTTTCCATCTTTGCAGCTGGCGCCATCGCCAAGCTCTCCAACAAAAGCTTTACGGCTCAGCAGCGTATTCAAGGGCAGCTCGGCGGTCATATCGAGGAGTATGTGGGTGAGCAAAAGCTGGTGGACGCCTTCGCCTACGGCCCGCACGCTCAGCAGCGCTTCGATGCCCTTAACGCCGAGCTCTATACAGCAGGTGAACGCGCGCAGTTTATGGGTTCGCTCTCCAACCCCGGCACGCGCTTTATCAATAACATCATCTATGCCGTGGTCGCTGTGATCGGCTGCGTGGGCGTGATCACGGGCGTGCCAGCGGCGCTTACGGTGGGCGGCGTGCAGATTTTCCTGTCCTATGCCAACCAGTACACCAAGCCGTTCAACGAGGTCACCAACGTCATCACGCAGATCCAGACCGCGTACGCCTCGGCGCGCCGCATGTTTGCGCTGCTCGATGCGCGCGAGCAGGAGCCCGACGCTGTGGATGCCATTGAGCTCGCCGCCCCGAAGGGCGAGGTTGCCTTTGAGCATGTGGACTTTAGCTACGTGCCCGACCGCAAACTGCTGCAGGATATCTGCATCGATGCCAAGCCCGGCACGCGCTTTGCCCTCGTCGGCCCCACGGGCTGTGGCAAGACAACGCTCATCAATTTGCTGCTGCGTTTTTACGATATCGATGCCGGTCGCATCGCGGTCGATGGCCGTTCCTCGCGTGACTACACGCGCGCAAGCCTGCGCCGTGCCTTTGGCATGGTGCTGCAAGATACTTGGCTGTTCGAGGGCACGGTGGCGGAAAACATCGCTTACGGTTGTCCCGATGCCACACGCGAACAGGTTATCGAGGCGGCCAAACGCGCGCATGCGCACAAGTTTATCGTGCAGCTGCCGAAAGGCTACGACACGGTGATTGGCGAGGACGGCGGCACGTTTAGCCAGGGTCAAAAACAGCTGCTGTGCATCGCGCGCGTCATGCTCACCGACCCGGCGATTTTGCTGCTGGACGAGGCAACGTCGAGCATCGATACGCGTACCGAGCTGCAGGTGCAGGCGGCATTCGACGAGCTCATGGCCGGTCGCACGAGCTTTGTGGTGGCGCACCGCCTGAGCACCATCCGCAACGCCGACTGCATCCTGGTCATGCGCGACGGCGAGATTATCGAGCGCGGCACGCACGATGAACTGCTCGAGGCAGGTGGCTTTTACGCCGAGCTCTACCGCAGCCAATTCGCCCAGTGAGGAAGCCCGTGGGGTAAATTAATCAATCGACAGACGGTGGTTTACATCTGTCACGTTAGTACTAAGATATTCATCTATTAACTGCATTAGTGGCTTTAGTTTTGGGGGAAACGAGGCAACGTGACTATGACGTGCGCTTTGGTGGTTAACAGCAAGAGCGGTAATACCAGGATGGTTTCGGGCGCGATCAAGCGCGCTCTGCAGGCTGCGGGCGTTGAGTTTGTCCATGCCGCGGCGTTGAGCGACGATGCGGATGCAGATCAGGTTGCGCTCGAGGCGCAGGGCGCCTGCGCGGCCGACACGGTGCTCGTCGGTTTTTGGTGCGACAAGGGCGCGTGCACGCCTTCGGTCGCGGCGTTGCTCTCCGCCTTGCACGGCAAGCGCGTCTTTCTGTTTGGCACCTGCGGCTTTGGGGCCGACCAGAGCTATTACCAGCAGATTATCGACCGCGTAACTTCCAATTTGGCTGGGGATGCCGAGCTTGCGGGCTGGGCGATGTGCCAGGGCAAGATGGGCCTCGCGGTCAAGCAGCGCTACGAGGCCATGCTCGAGCAAGATCCCGACAACGCCCGCGCTAAGTTGCTGCTCGACAACTGGGTTGCCGCGAAGGACCATCCCACCAAGGAAGATCTGGATAACATGGCTGCAGCCGCAAAAAAGGCCGTTTTGGGCGAATAACTTCGCCGCTTGCGGTGCCGCGCGTTCAATCGTACAAACGTGAAAGCCTCGAGATTCTCGAGGCTTTTTTCTTAACACGGGGTTGTGGAAGCTGTGTCCCGGAATTTGTCTTTGGAATGGGATGCAGTTTCCGGTTGAGGGGCTCTGCGGAAAATGCATCCCAGTATTCGGCTGAGAAACGGGATGTGCTTTCCGGTTGAGGGTCTTGGCGGAAAGTGCGACCCGGAATTTGTGATCGGAGTGGGATGTGGTTTCCCAACGGGGCCACAGGCGGAAGCCGCATCCCACTCCGGACGTGAATTCTGGGACACGGTTCTCAGAGGATTAGGGGCTGCGAACTACATGGGGCTGTCAT
>CABUDZ010000043.1 GCA_902490445.1 uncultured Collinsella sp. | reverse complement strand
AAAGCAAGGCGACTTGGCAGAGGCAAAAGATAGGCAGTGACTATAATGACCAGCACAAAATTTACTTGGATTAGCTTTTATGAAGAGTTATCTGACAAGCTGCTGACCTATCGAGACAGGCGCGACGATTTGATAAACAAGCTAGCAACTGTCTATGAATCGATCGGGATGAGTCTCCCTAAGCTTGAGGCAGATGAGCTCCAAGACATCGATCCGTTCACCGTCTTCGGCCTCTTCAACAAGGGCATCACAGACGCAAACCGGCAAAAGATCATCGCCGGCATCGCCGAGGTGTTCGACATTGGGGCAGATCAGCCCACGGACTTCGAGGGCATCCCCGTGCTCAACAACCTCAACGCGACCTTCTATGCCTTCGCCAACGACGACCGGCGCGGCGAGAATGACATCGACAACCTTTGGCATGTTTTCGAGGCCGAACTTGCACTGGCCGCCGACGACAACAAGGAAACCCGGAAGGTCTTCGTCGAGGCATTCGATACCGCCGTCATCCAGTTCACACTTGGCTGGAAGCTCACCATGGGCCTCTACTGGGCGAGGCCCTACAACTTCATCAGCCTGGACTCGCGCAACCGTTGGTTCATGGCCGACGTGGCAAAGGCTGGCTCCACCATTGCCGGCATAGCGCCAAAGGAGAAGGACTCGCCAGTTCATGACGGAGATCGCTACCTCGCCATTTGCGACACCATCAAGTCGGAGCTCGGAAGCGAAGAGTGCTCGTATGCAGACTTCCCCTCGCTGACGGCTGCCGCCTTCGTGGAGTCCGAACGCGTCAACCAGGAGCGGAAGGCTGCCGAGAAGGCTGCAGCCGAGAAGGCGGAAGAAAATTCCCTTGGAGACGAGGGGGTCAAGACCACACATTACTGGACCTACTCCCCGGGAGACGGTGCCGCGAGGTGGGATGACTTCTACGCACGTGGCGTAATGGGCGTCGGCTGGAGCAAGCTCGGCGACGTCGAGAAATACGCCAGCAAGGAAGACATCCGCAAGAACCTGCGCACCCTGTACAGTAGCAAGTACTCGCAGAAGAACTCCGCGCTCGCGCTCTGGCAGTTCTCGCGCGAAATCAAGCCGGGCGACGTTGTCTTTGCTAAGCGGGGCCGCAGCGTAATTATTGGTCGCGGCATCGTTGAGGGGGATTACCAATTCGACGAAAATGGCGACTCCTATCCGAACATCCGCAGGGTACGCTGGACGAACAGAGGAGAGTGGCACACGGAAGACTTCCTCGCCGTGAAGACCCTGACGGACATCACCGCCTATCCCGACCTCGTTGAGAAGCTCAACTCGTTCTTCGAGAACGAGGGCGGCGAAGTCGAGGAAGACACGGAGGAGGTTGAATACCCAGCGTACACGTCCGAGGACTTCCTCTCGGAGGTCTACATGGACGGCGAGCACTACAGGACCCTCGTCAACGTCCTGCGCGCGAAGAAGAACATCATCCTGCAGGGTGCCCCAGGCGTAGGCAAGACCTTCGCCGCAAAGCGCCTGGCCTACTCCATGATGGGCGTGAAGGACGCCGAACGTGTGATGATGGTGCAGTTCCACCAGAGCTACAGCTACGAGGACTTCATAGAGGGGTTCCGCCCGAACGCGCAGGGCTTCGACCTCGAGAAGGGCGCGTTCTACAACTTCTGCAAGAATGCGAAGGACGATTCTGACAACGACTACTTCTTCATCATCGACGAAATCAACCGTGGCAACCTCTCGAAGATCTTCGGCGAGCTGTTCATGCTCATCGAGAACGACAAGCGCGGGCCCAGGAACACGCTGCAGCTCCTCTACTCGCACGAGCTGTTCTACGTCCCGAGCAACGTATACCTCATTGGAATGATGAACACAGCGGACCGCTCGCTCGCCATGCTCGACTACGCCCTGCGCCGCCGCTTCGCGTTCTTCGACCTCCGTCCCGCCTTCGACACGGAGAGCTTCATCGCCTATCAGGAGGGACTTGCCAGCGAGAAGTTCGATAGGCTCATCTCCTGCGTCGTGAAGCTGAACGAGGCGATCGCGTCCGACGAGTCGCTGGGAGACGGCTTCTGCATCGGCCATAGCTACTTCTGCCGCATGTCCCCGGACGACGTAACGGACGATAAACTCTCGGCAATCGTCAACTACGAGCTCGTGCCGATGTTGCGCGAGTACTGGTTCGACGAGCCTACCAAGGTCGACGAGTGGGCCGGCAAGTTGCGCAGGTCAATCCGGTGATCCGGATACAGAACATCTACCACATGCTCGCCTATGCGTTCCAGACGCTGCAAGGGCAGGGCTACCGCGACATCGCAGCCGAGGAGTTCGACAACACCGCCGACCTCCTCGCCGAGATACTGTCACGGGGCGTGAGCCTGCAGCTCAAGCGCGGCCTTGGCCGAGAGTACGTCGACCGCAAGGATATGCTCTCCTCACCGAGGGGCAAGATTGAGCTTTCCGAGTCCTTGAAGACGCGCTCGATTCTGCGCAGGCAGCTGGTTTGCAGCTACGACGAGTTCAGCACGGACACCCGCATGAACCGCATCCTCAAGGCGACGATCATGCTCTTGATTCGCTCGGAAATCGACAAGGCGCGCAAGAATGCACTTAGGCGGCTGCTTCCGTACTTCGTGGACGTGGAAGACGTGAACCTTTCGGGCGAAGACTGGCACATGCGCTTCGACCGGAACAACCAGACTTATCGCATGCTCATGAACGTGTGCTGGCTGATCGTGAAGGGCCTTCTCCAGACGCGGGAGAGCGGGAGTCTCCGCATGATGGACTTCCTCGACGAGCAGCGAATGAGCCACCTGTACGAGAAGTTCATCCTCGAGTACTACAGACGTGAGCACCCAGAGCTTTCCGCGGGGGCGCCGTACATCAGCTGGGCGCTCGACGACAGCTTCGATGACATGCTCCCCGCCATGCACACCGACATAACGCTCACACGAGGCAGGACCGTCCTCATCGTCGACGCGAAGTACTACAGTCACACGACGCAACAGCAGTTCGACAAGCAAAGCGTCCACTCCGGCAACCTATACCAGATCTTCACCTACGTGAAGAACAAGGAAGCGGAACTCGCCAGCACTCACGAGCAGCATAGCGTGTCGGGCATGCTGCTCTACGCCAAGACCGACGAAGACGTGCAGCCTGATGGTGTGTATCAGATGAGCGGTAACCAGATAAGCGTGAGAACATTGGACCTGAACCAGCCCTTCGAGACAATACGTTCGCAGCTCGACGGTATTGCTGAAGCTCATTTCTCAAAAGAGGCGGCTTATGTTTGAGAGCCTGACAAAACATCTGCCTGCGATTGAGAATGCCGAGGGATTTGGCAACTGGGTTGTAGACCGAGAGAGCAAGGGCACCATGGACGACCCAATCAAGATGCCCTACGTGAATTACGGAACGACGGTTGCTGACGTTGAACAAGCAATCTACGACTTCGTCGACGAGCATCCCGAGTACGAGCTCACGCATTACCGCAACACACTTGAACGCAACGGACTCGAGTGGGGCAGCCAGGCAATGTCTGGGGCAGATGTATCGGAACTTGACGGCCAAGCGGTGATGGCGCTTCTGCTCGGAGCCGTGAGAGCAGAGCGTTTCTGCGACGGAGCTCTGCTCGGCTTCTTTGAAGACGGAAGCGTAAAACGCTGGCTTTTGCGTCTGCGCGAGATTGATGACAAAGGCAGCGATGAGTAACAACTTGAGCCTCACCATTGAGATACATAGCGATGAAGACGGACGATAGAGTTGCGACCGTCTTTCCCAGTGAGGGACCTGTCGTCGGATATGGCACGGTGTGGGCCAGCAGCAAGACGGAACACGCGCACTTCCGCATAGATGCTGCAAGCACGTTGGAATGCAACATCTCGGCATGAAAACATGTATGAGGGACAATGGATTAATCACCCCTCATACATGCCGGCTAAGCGGTGCGAAGCGTAAAAAACAGACCGCCAAAGAACAGCACAGCACAAGTGCCCACAACCAACTCATAATTCGACCTATACTGCTTCGTCGTGGTGTCGGACATTGCCTGTCGAATCTTCTCAGACTCCTGCATGACCTTATCGAACTGTTCGTTGGTCAGATTGCCGCTCTGGAGCAGGGCCTGCGTCTCGTCGGCTTGCATGTTCAGGACTTCCATCTGGCGCATGACAACAGAGTGATTAGTGTCCATGGCCTTATCCATGCTCTGCTTGGCGAAGTCGGCGAGATCCTTGCGATCCATGTCATTGTCCTCGTAATGCGGTACCAGCGTGTTAGTCGCCATTGTTAGTTCTCCGTTCTAGGGCTCACATGGAGCCCGTTAGTGTTTTGCATTGATTACACGGCTTGATGTCCGTACCTCGTGGCCACATAATGCACGGTAGTACGAAATGCTGTGTTCTGTGAACAGCCATTAGGACACCAAAATGTCCGTACTAAAGGAGTCAAGATGAACAATGCTGAGGCTGATGCTTTTGGAGAGAAAATTGACCCCGAGTGGTTTAAGTGGGTGATACACCGGCTTGACTCGAGCATACGTAAGATTGGGGCTGATGCCGACATTGGCAGAACAGAGAAAACCATACTTCGTGCGGTGAAGTCGGGAACGATACGTCCCGAATTGCTGGATCAGATTGCAAAGAAGCTCGACGTCTACCCAGACTATCTTGCGGGTCGCTACGCATGGACGCTCAATCTCGACATCATGAAAGAAGAGGGAGTCCTTGACTACTGGCGCGAGCACTATCTGAGCCCGAAGCAATTCCCATACAAACTTGCGGAGCAGTTACGGCTTGATTCCTATCGTCAGCTTATTGACACGCTGCTCATCCATGGCATTTCTGAAGCTGAGTACAAGGGTCTGGACTGGAATAAGAGGCACGAGCTCGAAAGAGAACTAGATCGACAAACAACCCGAATTCTCAACCACTGGTTTCCTGACCATGCGAGGCCTGTGGAGGATCTCGAATACTTCCAAACTATGGAATGGCAGGATGAACGTGATGTGATTGAAGCCATGCTTGACTACTTAAAGGACCGAGGGCTCGTGACTGTTTATGACCAAGAGCCTGATGATGACTCAGAGGATCCATTCTTTGAGGAGTACAAGCACCTGTCTGTAGTTAGCATGCCTACGATGTCCCGCATCGTCATCAAGGGCGAATCGGGCTTTTGTAGCGTTGATGAAGCATTCACCGACATGGTTGTCATCACACCCGATTGGATCAGCTACAAATACAAGCCTCGTAAGATGTCAGAGCATAACTTGCCGATGAGCTGGGCATACCAGCCAAGCGGCCTTGGCTATCGTGCGCTGTTCGATGAAGTTGCCGAGAAGGTCGCCGGTATCCTAGAGCTAGATGACGAGGAGTTTGTTACCGACATAGGTTCAACGACGTTTGCCGTCGCATATCCCAATGGAACAAAGAAGCATAGGGTCTTTTGCCTGCCAGGCGACGACTTTGCTGAGTGCTTTGCACTGGTGAAGAAGATGGTTCCGAGCGAAGAGGCGATTCCACGCGTCCTTATAACCTCAGATAATGAGTAGAAAGCAGCTCGACATCATGCATAGAAGAACGTGAGGTCAAGCGACAACTCCGAGCATAATCTGCGTACTTGTGACACGGTCGGACACTGTCTCCCGAGGACGAAAAGTCGATCTCGGGAGGCAGTTCTTTTATGGAGTCAATCATCGTGGCGTGCATTACTGGTGTCGTAACGCTGATTGGGGTGATCCTTTCCAACTCTAAGATCAGAGCCGTCATGGAGGTCAAGCTCGACGCCCTCACGAAGAAGGTCGAGAAGCACAACCAGGTCCTGGAGCGCACCTACGTGCTCGAGCAGGACATGACTGTCGCGAAGCACGACATCGAGTCCTTGAAGGGAAAGGTGGGCTGACTTGAACGAGTTTCTGGCAAGCAACGAGTGGTACTGGCGACTGGCGCGCACGATCTTGCAGGGAGTCCTTGGCGTGGTCATCGCCAACATTGACCTGATCATGGACTGGTGCGTGCTGGACCCGAGCGTGAGGGGCCTGGTCGTGGCGATTGGAAGACCTCTTTCTGACATTTCCCCAGGCAAATTGATATTTCCTTACGAACAGCCTCCGGTTCTCCGAGAGCTGTTCCATTATTCCCGTACGAAATCGACGTCCCGGAAGAACCGTTAGGGGGAATAATTGCGTGCTCAAATACGGCAAGATACACGGCGTCATTCGGCGGCATTCGGGGTTACCGAAACTGCGTAAACCGATTTTCGCGTTTATTTATTCCCGTTTGTTGACCTAGGCGAATGCAATCAAGGAGGGCTTGAATTGACCCCGCAGTTTCAACTTAGTTTCGCCCGCTCGAAATCGCCCCTCGGGGAACCCGAATTGTGAATTATTCCCGCAGGGCCCAATTATCCCCGTACCGCCGAATACTCCGCCATACCGCTCAGTAGGGGTATACGGGAATAATTAGGTCGTTTCCCCAGGTAGACATGCAAAAAGAAAGCCTCCGAACCAGAGGGTTCGGAGGCCGTTATTCCCGTTATTTCGCTGATGGCTTTACCTTGCGGCGATGCCGAAATAGTACCAGGCAGTACTCGGCAGCATCAAAATGCGAGTCCGGAAGCCAGTTCTCGCTATTCCCACTCGATGGTCGCCGGCGGCTTGGACGTGATGTCGTAGCACACGCGGTTGGCACCGGGAACCTCGGCCACGATGCGGCCCGAGATGCGGGCCAGGACGTCGTAGGGCAGCTTGGCCCAGTCGGCGGTCATGGCGTCGCTGGACTCCACGGCGCGCAAGATGATCGGGCGCTGATAGGTGCGCTCGTCGCCCATAACGCCAACGGACTTGATGTCGGGCAGGACCGCAAAATACTGCCAGCAGCTGTGCTCGGAGTTGCGCTCGCCGGTCTGCTCAAACAGGCGCTGGTTGTAGGCATCGAGCTCCTCGCGCACGATGGCGTCGGCATTCTTGAGGATCTCGAGCTTCTCCTTGTCGACCGCGCCGATGATGCGGATGGCCAGACCCGGGCCCGGGAAAGGCTGGCGGAACACGATATGACCCGGCAGGCCAAGTGCCAAACCAAGCGCGCGGACCTCGTCCTTAAAGAAGTGATCGAGCGGCTCAATAAGGTCGAAGTGCACACCCTCGGGGAACGGGATCAGGTTGTGATGACTCTTGATGGTGGCCGTCTTGCCGCCCGTCTTGCGAGCGCCAGACTCGATGATGTCGGGGTAGATGGTGCCCTGAGCCAGGTACTTGACCGGCTTGCCATCGGTCTCGAGCTGCTGCGCCACGGCGAAGAACTCTTTCCAGAACTGCGTACCGATGATGCGGCGCTTCTCCTCGGGCTCGGTCACGCCGGCCAGAAGCTCGGCATAACGGTCCTCGGCGTGGACGTGAATAAAGTCGACGTCAAACTGCTTGGTGAAGACCTCCTCCACCTGCTCAGGCTCACCCTTGCGCAGCAGACCGTGGTTGATGAACACGCAGGTCATCTGCTTGCCCACGGCGCGAGCGCCCAGCGCAGCCACGACGGAGGAGTCGACGCCACCGGACAGGGCCAGAATCACGCGGTCGTCGCCGACCTTCTCGCGAAACTCGGCCGTCATGGTCTCGACCAGGTTGTCCATGCTCCAGTTGGGCTCCAGGCCGCAGATCTCAAACAGGAAGTTGCTCAGCAGCTGCTGACCGTACTCGGAATGCTTGACCTCGGGGTGGAACTGCGTGGTGAAGATTTTGCGCTCGACGCACTCCATGGCGGCAACCGGGCACACGTCGGTGCTGGCGGTAACGGTAAAGCCCTCGGGCACCTCGGACACGGCGTCGCGGTGGCTCATCCACACGGTCTGCTCCATGGGCGTGGAGTTAAAGAGCTTGGCGCCGGCAGTGCGCGTAATAGTGGCGCGGCCGTACTCGCCCACCTCGGAGTGACCGACCTTGCCGCCGAGCGTCACGGCCGTGATCTGATGGCCGTAGCAAAAGCCCAGGACGGGAAGGCCCAGGTCAAAGATGGCGGGGTCGATGGACGGAGCGTCCTCGGCATACACAGAAGCCGGGCCGCCGGAAAGGATGAGCGCAGAGGCGTTCATCTCGCGAATCTCGTCGGCCGAGATGTCGCAGGGGACAATCTCGGAATACACGTTGAGGTCGCGGACGCGACGGGCAATGAGCTGACCGTACTGCGCACCAAAGTCGAGTACGAGGACCTTTGCGGAAGCCTTTTGATCCATGGTTTCCCCCTCTTGTTGGCGGGGAGCCGGTGCCCACCCGCGTGAATGAACGAAAATAACTTTCATAGTGTACACGTTATATGGGGTTTCTCGTCCCTCGCAGCCATCAGCGCACGGCAAACGCACGACCGGAGCCCTATTTGACGGCGATTGAAGTGTTACCAAACGCTACAGATGATGTAATACGTTTGAACATTGGACGCCCTGTGCCACAATACTGCCGAACGACTCCGCCTCTGCGGCGGCAAATACGATAGGAATACCAGCATGAAGCGCATCCTTCTCATCGCCACGGGCGGCACCATCGCATCGACCGAGGACGGCAACGGCCTCTCCCCCGCCCTGACCGGTGAGGAGCTCGCCCAGAGCGTCCCCGAAATCTCGGGCCTCTGCGAGCTCGACGTCGTGCAGCCCATGAACATCGACAGCACCAATATGCGCCCCAGTGACTGGATGCGTATCCGCGACGTCATCGTCGAGGGTTATGCCGACCACGACGGCTTCGTGATTCTGCACGGCACCGACACCATGAGCTACACCGCGGCAGCGCTTTCCTACCTGATTCAGGACAGCCCCAAGCCCATCGTGCTCACCGGCTCGCAAAAGCCCATGGGCAATCCCTTTACCGACGCCAAGCTCAACCTGTACCAGAGCCTGCTCTATGCGCTCGACGAGCACTCGCACGATGTCTCGATTGTGTTTGGCGGCGTCGCCATTGCCGGCACGCGCGCCCGCAAGCAGCGTACCATGAGCTTTAACGCGTTCATTAGCGTCAACTATCCGCCCATTGCCTATATCCGCAACGACCGCATCGTTCGCAACGGACTCCATGGCACTCACCAGAACGAGAACCCGGTTCGTTTCTACGACAGCATCGACCCGCGCGTATTTGTACTCAAGCTTACGCCCGGCGTAAACCCGGGCATCCTCGACGCCCTTGCCGATAGCTACGACGCCGTGATTCTGGAGACCTTTGGCATTGGCGGTATCCCCGAGTTTGGTGAGTCGGGCGAGTCGTTCCAAGAGGCAATTTTCCGCTGGGTCGATTCGGGCCGCACCGTCGTTATGACCACGCAGGTCCCCGAAGAGGGCCTCGATCTGGGCGTTTATGAGGTCGGCCGTGCTTACGCCGATCATCCGGGCATTCTGCGCGGCGACGATATGACAACCGAGACGCTCGTGGCCAAAACCATGTGGGCACTCGGCCAGTCACGCGATGCAGCCGAAATCCAGCGCTTGTTCTACAGCCAGGTCAACCACGACCGCATCCCGATGGCGTAATTCAGTTGTCGACGGGTATCCCCTATTCGATCCCCTCGAGAAGCTCTGACACCGTCATGCCGAGTGCGGGCGCGATCTTAAATAGAACCTTGAGCGTGAAATTTGCCGTTCCATCTTCGATTCGGTCGAGGTAGGGTCGGCTGATTCCTGTCGCCACACAAAAATCAACCTTGGAGATACCAAGGTCTCTGCGTGTCTCTTCGACCCGCCTGCCAAGAATCTGTTTCGCACGTTCGTCCATGCAGCCGAGTTTGAAATGGAGCCGAACATAAACGTAAACTATAGTTTACGTTTTGCCGAATACACAGGAGTTTTCTATGTCGGGTTCTTCGGTCCGCATGTACCGAGCCACGCTTCGCACAAACAGCGTACCGCCCAAGCTCGTCGTCGTTGAAGCCGAATGCCTTTCGCCCGATGAGCGCACAGCATTTGCATTGCTATCAAGTCGCGTCGCCGCCGTTCTGGCCCCTTGCCCGGCGCAAGGTGAACTTGCCATCCAATGCCAAACGCATAGCTGCTCGCTCAATCAGGCTGCCGTAATAGCAACCAGCCAACGCGGCCTGCCACTCCTTTTAGAAGCCGGTATCGCGCTCGCCCTTCGCGGCGCCGGATACGAAAACGAGGCCGCCGCCGACATGGTCTTTAAACCACGATCGAGCGGCGGCCTCGCAGCAGCCATCGAATATGCTTGCAGGCTCGTTGCCTAAAAGGACAAGCTAGAAACCAAAACCAAAGCCCGTTCCGGTAATCGCCGAGTACATAAAGTAAACGTTGATCACGTTGAGGAACACACCCGTGATGCAACCGTTGCGCAGGTAGCGCTCGCACACGATGCGCGCCATGGCGGCGGAGTCATCATTGTTTTTAGCCTGGCGCCCTGCCGTAAAGTACGTCGCCACGCTCAGCAGCAGATTGAGCACCGGCAGTGCCAGCAACTCGTAGCTCTTACCCCATCGCGTCACCTCGCCGGCGGCATTAAACTTTGTTGCCACCTCGGGACCAATGTTGGGGATCACAAACGCTGCGACCACCAGCGGAAGCACCGCAAGCACCAGCAGCGCGATACCCATGTAGCCGGCTTTTTTGCCATATTTAAACATGTGCGTCGTCCTTACACGTTAAAGCGGAAGTGCACGACGTCGCCATCGGCCATGACATAGTCCTTGCCCTCAATACGCAGCTTGCCGGCGGCCTTGGCGCCCTGCTCACCGCCGAGCTCGATGTAGTCGTCATAGCCAATGACCTCGGCCTTAATAAAGCCGCGCTCAAAGTCGGTGTGAATGACGCCGGCGGCCTGTGGGGCGGTCGCGCCCTGACGAACCGTCCAGGCCTTGACCTCCATTTCGCCGGCCGTAAAGAACGACTGCAGACCGAGCAGCTTATAGGCCGCCTGCGCGAGCACGTCCAGGCCGGGCTGCTCCAAGCCCAGGCTCTCCAGGTAGTCGGCGGCGTCCTCGGGATCGAGCTCGGAAAGCTCGGCTTCGATCTTGGCACAGATGGGCAGCGGCTTGACGCCGTCGATGGGCGCCAGGTCCTCGTTGAGCATGTCCTCGTCTACGTTGGCCACGTACAGGATGGGCTTCATGGTGAGCAGGAACAGGCCCTTAGCGGCAGCACGTTCCTCGTCGGTCATCTCCATGGACGCAGCGCGCTTGCCCTCGTTGAGCCAAGCAAGCAGGCGCTTGGCGACCTCGAACTTGGGCATGAGCTCCTTGTCGCGCTTGGCCTCCTTCTCGAGCTTGGGCAGCTGCTTCTCGAGCGTGCCCATGTCGGCCAAGATGAGCTCGGTCATGATGGTGTCGGCATCGCCGGCGGGATCGACGAACTCGCCCGTGCGGCCCACCTCACGCATAACGTTGGGGTCCTTAAAGTAGCGCACGACCTCGCAGATGGCGTCGGTCTCGCGAATGTTTGCCAAGAACTGGTTGCCCAGACCCTCGCCCTCGTTAGCGCCCTTCACCAGACCTGCAATGTCGACGAACTCGACTGTCGCCGGCACAATGCGACCCGGGTTGACGATATCGGCGAGTTTTTGCAGACGGCTATCGGGCACGTCGACGATACCCACGTTGGGGTCGATCGTGGCGAACGGATAGTTGGCGGCAAGACCGGTCTTTTTGGTAAGCGCGGTGAACAGCGTCGACTTGCCTACGTTGGGCAGGCCCACGATACCGATGGAAAGGGACACGACAGCTCCTTTTGGTACAAGCATTTCAAACTGCATAAGTATAGCGCCGCCGCAGCATCTGGGCGAACCCGGACGCCACGGCGGCACGAATGAAGCAGAGATAGAGGTCGCTGACTAGTCCGCGAGCTTTTCCACCTGGTCGAGCATCTTGTCAAGCTTGGCCTTTGCCTCGGCCTTGACCTTCTCAGCTTCTTCGTGGGCCTTGGCCTTCTGAGCGGCCTTTTCCTCGGCCTCGGGATCGACGACGACTAGGTTGGATGCATCATGTTCAACCAACTTAAGCGCATGCTCGGGGCACACCTTGACGCAGGCTCCGCAGCCTAGGCAATACGTGGACTCCAGTGCAAAGCGGCCGCTTCCCACCAAATCGCAGGCAAACGTGGGGCACACGTTGACGCACTCGCCACACGACGTGCACTTGTCAAAATCGCATTCCGGCGTGCTCACCTGCATGTTCTGGGCAAGCTCGGGGTGGTTTTGCAACGTCGAGAGTACCAGCTGGCGCCCGTGCGTAAGCGTACGGCGACGTTTTGCCGTCGTGGCGCCGCACATGGTATTGAGCGTGCGCTCCAGCTGGGTAATCTGATGGCGATGGGCTTTGAGCTTCTGCGTCACCGAAGCCAGTGCCGCCGTCGCCGGGTTGAGCTTGGTCACCGTCAGGCCCGTGGTGCGGGCGATCTTTTCCATGTATTCCTTGCGCTCGTACTCGCGGCGCTTATGGCATTTGAGGCTCTTGGGGTCGACCTCCAGGCCCATACCCGTACCAGCCCATTCCTCGGCCTTCGCAATCGCCTCGCCCAGCATGTCCTCGCCACCGGTGTTGCGGCATTTATCGCACACGCCCAGCGGCAGATACACACTCACGTTGGGATAGTCGGCCAGCACCGAGAACCAGGTCTCGGCTGTAATATCGCCCACGCAGGCAACGACGACCTCGTTCTCGCGCGGCATGCGCTTAAGGGCGCGCGTGCAGGTAACGTAGGCGGTCTCGTGACTTGTAGCCGCCGAGACAATGTCGTCATACAGGTTTTTGGGCGCCAGGCGCGGCGAGATAATCGCCTCGGTCGGGCAGGCGGCGGCGCACAGGCCGCACTTGCGGCAGGAGTCGAGAACCTCGATGGCGTCTTCCTCGACCTCGATGGCATTGACCGGGCACACGTCCATGCACGCGGTGCAGCCGCTCTTTTCGTTTTTGCAGGTCAAGCACGGAATGGTGTTGCCGCGCGGACGCTCCTTGTAGTCGGCAGGATTCCACTGCGGCGCCGACGGATCGAGCGCATCGGTCACACCGCCAAGCGGGTTTTTAAGAAAGTCGAAACCCTTGCTGATCTCGATAATGTCATCAAACAGATCGTGTTCCTGCGCCATGCGCGGCCCCTCCCTGAGCAGTGCAAACAAGCAAGAGATAATGATACGCTATCGGCCCGCGCCTCGGGCAAATTACACGCGGCGCATCTTTGCGGCAAATAGCCCATGGCCTATCGCCGCCTCGATTGCACAAGGTCAATCAAGCGCCAAGCCATGCCTCCCGCATGAGCTCGACGAGCTTTTGTTTGGTCACCTTGGCCTGCTCGTTGGCCATATTGCGTTCGTTTCTAAAGACAGCATTTGCAACACCCTGCAAATCGGCATCGGTAATCTCATCAAGCCCCAGCTCCTCAAGCGTCGTCGGCAGACCGACGCGCTGGCAAAACTCGAGCACCCGATCAAGCTCGGGCGCACGCTCCAGGCGCAGCTGCACCATCAGACCAAATGCCACGGCCTCACCGTGCATGGCCTTGCACTCGGGCAGAATCGTCAGGCCGTTGGCGATCGCATGCGCCAGCGCCAAACCGCCACTCTCAAAGCCAACGCCCGAAAGCAGAATATTGCACTCGATCAGACGCTCAACCGCTGGCGATGTACGCCCCTTTTTGAGATCGCGCTTGGCAGCGACGCCGCACTCCATAAGTGTGTCATAGCAGGCACGAGCCGCGACCAGGGCCAAGTGCCCCGGCGCGCCACCGTGCTCGTTGGCGCCGTGCGCCGCGGCGCACGAACGCGCCTCGAAGTACGTTGCCAGCGCATCGCCCATGCCAGCGACCGTCATACGCAGTGGGGCCGCCGCGACCACGTTGGTATCGACCACGACCAGGTCTGGATTCTTCTCGAGCATCAGGTAGCGGTCGAACGACCCATCCTCGTGATACAACACCGAAATCGCGCTGCACGGACCATCCATTGAGGCCGCCGTGGGACATACGCACAACGGCAGCTCAGCATAAAACGCTACTGCCTTGGCGATATCGAGCATCTTGCCGCCGCCAATGCCCACCACCATGTCGCAATACTCGGCCCGGGCTTCCTTGGCCATTTCGACAACGGCATCTTCCGTACACGGACCGTTGTAAATCTTAAAGAACGGCTCGCTTAGATCGTCGTCCAGAAATCCATCGACGATCTGCCTGCACAGCCGATCCTCGGTGCCCTGGTCAAACAAGACATAGGCAGCGCAGCCCAACCATGACAAATACCTGCCCTGACGCGAAAGTTCGCCCGGCCCCTGAACATACCGGCCAGGACCACCGTAAACCATAGGAAGCGCCATACAAGAATCCGCCCTTCATCAAACAACGATTGGTGCAAAGTAACCTGACCCCCTTGCACCAACTTGGTGCGATGGGGTCAGGTTAGTTTGCACCATAGCAAAAAAGGGGCAAAGCCATCTTCCGGCTTTGCCCCTTCCTTAGCTTGATTTACTCATCCATGAGATAGTAGTGGCCCAGCGCGTCGGCACCCAGGATGGCGTTTGCGACCATCTCGGGCGTCACCTCAAACGGCATGTTGCACATGGTGTCCTCGGGCGCGCAAGCGGCCTCGGCAACAATCATGGCCTGCTCGCGCGTAAGCTCGGCAACGCCAAGTTCCTTCATCGTGACCGGCAGGCCCAGCTCAATGCAGAAGCCCAAGACTTCCTCGAGTTTCTCAGTCGGAGCATCCTCGAGTACCAGCTGAACGATGGTGCCAAAGGCGACCTTCTCGCCGTGATACATGCCGTGGCACTCGGGCAGCATCGTCAGGCCATTGTGGATGGCATGAGCAGCAGCAAGGCCCGAGCTCTCAAAGCCAATACCGGAGAGCAGCGTGTTGGCCTCGATGATATGCTCGACGGCAGGCGTGAGCGCACCCTTCTCCAGCGCGACCTTGGCCTTGACGCCATCGGCCATAAGCGTCTCATAGCAGAGCTTGGCGAGCGCCAGGCCGGCCATACCGCCCTTGCCGCCGGCGCAAGTGCCACCATCGGCATCGTGCGTCGCCTGGGCCTCAAAGTAGGTTGCGAGCGCATCGCCCATACCGGAAACCGTCAGGCGCACCGGGCTCGCCGCGATAACCGTCGTATCCATCAGGACAATGTTGGGGTTTGCCTTAAGGAAGAGATATTTATCGAACTGGCCGTCATCGGTATAGAGCACCGAAAGCGCCGAACACGGGGCATCGGTCGAAGCGATGGTGGGGCAAATGATAACCGGGGACTCCAGGTAATAGGCGACGGCCTTCGCGGTGTCGAGGATCTTGCCGCCACCGACGCCGACGATGATGTCGCAACCGTTGTCGCGAGCGAGCGCAACCAGGCGATCGACCTCGCCCTTGGAGCACTCGCCGTTAAAGTCCTCAAACAGCAGCTCGGCCTTAGCCTCGGCAAAGCCGCCCTCGATCTTGGCACCGACGCGCTTCTTGCCCGAAGGCGTCACGATGACAAGGGCCTTAGCGCCGAGCGGCTCGACATAGGAGCCGAGCTTGGCCAGCTCGTCCGGGCCCTGGATGTACTTGCTGGGGCTATTGAAGATTGCAGCCATTTTTATCCCATTCTCTAATAATAAAAAGAAAGGGGCTCCGTACGGATACGTGCGGAGCCCCTCGTTACGATAACAAGAGTCGATTAGAAATCGATGTCGGTGTCGTAGTAGCAGGCCTTGAGGATCTTCTCGAAGTCGGCAGCCTTGGTCTCACGCGGGTTCTCGGGCGTGCAGGCATCGGTCTCGGCGTTCGCGGCAATCTCGGGCAGCTTGGCGAGGAACTCCTCCTCGGAAACCATCTGCGGGTTCTCGGCGTCGACCTTCACGCCACCATTTGCGTAATCCTTGATGGACTGCGGAATGTTGAGCTGGTCGTTGAGGTCGCGAATCTTCTGGACGAGCGCAGCGATGAGCTCCTCGTTGGTCTCGCCGGGAAGGTGCAGGATCTCCTTGGCCACGTAAGCGTAACGCTCAGCAGCACGCGGGTCCTTGGAGTTCCACTGGATAACCTTGCCCAGGTACATGGCGTTAGCGGCACCGTGGATGATGTGACCGTTCTCAAAGGCTGCACCGGTCTTGTGAGCCATGGAGTGAACGATGCCGAGCAGACCCGAGGAGAAGGCGATACCGGCGATGCACTGAGCCTCGTGCATGTGCTGACGGGCCTCATGGTCGCCAGCATAGGACTTGGGCAGCCACTCGACGATCTCGCGGATGCCGTGCAGGGCGTTGGCATCGGTGAACATAGAAGCGCAGGTGGAAACGTAGGCCTCCATGCAGTGGGTCAGAGCGTCCATGCCGGTGTGAGCGCAAAGCTTAGCAGGCATGGTGTAGGTGAGCTCGGGGTCGACGATGGCGACATCCGGGGTGATGTTGAAGTCGGCCAGCGGGTACTTGATGCCCTTGGCGTAGTCGGTGATGACGGAGAAGGCAGTGACCTCGGTAGCGGTACCGGAGGTAGAGGAGATGGCGCAGAAATGAGCCTTCTGACGCAGCTCGGGGAAGCTGAACGGCTGGATGATGTTATCGAAGGACTCCTCGGGATACTCGTAGAAGACCCACATGGCCTTAGCGGCATCGATGGGCGAGCCGCCGCCGATGGCGATAATCCAGTCAGGCTCGAACTCGCGCATGGCCTCGGCGCCCTTCATGACCGTCTCGATGGACGGATCGGACTCGACGCCCTCGAACAGCTTGACCTCGAAGCCGCCTTCCTTAAGGTCGGCCTCAACGTCCTGCAAGAACCCGCCGCGGCGCATAGAGCTGCCGCCAGAAACGATGATGGCCTTCTTGCCCTTGAGGTTCTTCACCTCGTGGCGAGCGCCCTCACCAAAGTACAGATCGCGAGGATTGGTAAAACGTCCCATACTGTGCCTCCTAAACAAGCCCCTCTTAGACTTGCGTATATAGCGGAGCACCCGATTGGCTCCGTTAGGACCGTTTTGCGCGTTGCCGGCG
>CABUDZ010000042.1 GCA_902490445.1 uncultured Collinsella sp. | reverse complement strand
TGAAGGACGTTAACTGAAGATAGCTTCACTTCCCGTTGACTGAATATATCGTAATCTCCAAATAGGAAGTTACCTTTTATTGTGTAATTCGGTATGTTCGTTACGCACTTCATCTCAAGTCTGTTTAGGCCATAATCGAACACCGCAACTTCCTTGTGTTCGATGATGAGCGCAACCCTGGGCATGTTACTAAAACCACCGTCGACGACAGTAAAGAGCTTTTCATTTGCATCGTCATAAACGGTGTATTTAAGACTCAATAGCTGTCCTAGTGGACCCGTGAACCCATGTCTTTTGATGTTGAGGTTGTCTCCCGCTGGGTTGACGAGAGCCAGAGCATGCGGATAAGGGTTACCTTCAATTGAGATTCGATATTCGTTTGTAGCCGTCTTGCTCGATTTAGGACCAGTAGCCATCACGCGTCATCGCCTCGATCGAATTGGAACCGTCTTCTGCTTCGTGCGGAGAATTACGCTGTATGTTGCAGTACATGCAGCTGCAATAACCGCATGGGCAATTTCTAACAAAATGAATGACACTATTTGCTGCATGCATATTAATTACTATAAAGTATCCTTTTATAAACGTATTGTCAAACATATATTGCTAAAACAGAAACAATTTATAGACTGAGTTGGTCGTATTCTTTGGGCAATTGCTCCTATAATCTAGCCTTCGCTGCAGTCGGGAGGGAAGGACTGGGGCTCCGTTATTATGTTGAAACGCTTTAACACTTTTGACGTTCTCATGCATTTTTTGTTTCAAAAGCGTTAGGATGGGACACATAGCGTGGGGCGTAATGGGCGCCCCGCACACGATGGGAGGCTATCAATGGCTAATCGTTTCGTTCTCAATACCATCTCTTATCATGGTTCCGGCGCCATCAAGGAGATCCCCGGCGAGCTCCAGCGTCGCGGCTACAAGAAGATCTTCGTCTGCTCCGATCCCGATCTGGTCAAGTTTGGCGTTACCGCTAAGGTGACCGACGAGCTCGACGCCGCCGGCATCGCTTGGAGCCTCTACTCCGAGATTAAGCCCAACCCCACTATCCAGAACGTCAAGGACGGCGTCGAGGCCTTCAAGGCCGCCGAGGCTGACGCTATCGTGACCATCGGTGGCGGTTCCTCCATGGATACCGCCAAGGCCATTGGCATCATCATCAACAACCCCGAGTTCGCCGATGTCCGCAGCCTCGAGGGCGTTGCTCCCACTAAGAACCACGCCGTGTTCACCATCGCTGTGCCGACGACCGCCGGTACCGCTGCCGAGGTGACCATCAACTACGTCATCACCGACCCCGAAAAGGTCCGCAAGTTCGTGTGCGTCGACACCAACGACGCCCCCGAGGTCGCCGTCGTCGACCCCGACATGATGGCTTCCATGCCCGCCGGCCTTACCGCTTCCACTGGCATGGACGCTCTGACCCACGCCATCGAGGGCTACACCACCAAGGGCGCTTGGGAGCTCTCCGACATGTTCCACTTTGAGGCCATTAAGCTGATCAGCGAGAACCTGCGCGACTCCGTTGCCGAGGCCAAGTCCGGTCAGCCCGGCTCCGGCCGCGAGGGCATGGCTCTTGGCCAGTATGTCGCCGGCATGGGCTTCTCCAACGTTGGCCTGGGCATCGACCACGCCATGGCTCACACCCTGTCCGCTCACTACGACACCCCGCACGGTGTCGCCTGCGCCATGCTGCTGCCGATCGCCATGGAGTTCAACAAGCCGGTTTGCGCCGAGCGCCTGGCCAAGGTCGCCGTCGCCATGGGCGTTGACACCACGGGCATGAGCACCGACGAGGCTGCTGACGCCGCTATCGCCGCCGTCAAGCAGCTTTCCGCCGACGTGAACATCCCGCATGTCTGCGAGGCCATGAAGGCCGACGAGATCGAGGTCTTGGCCAAGGACGCCATGGCCGACGCCTGCTTCCCGGGCAACCCGCGCGAGGCGACGCTCGACGACGTTATCGAGCTCTTCAAGAAGATCTGCCCGGCTGCCTAACTTGGTTCGGCGGGCCCCCGCCCGTTAGCCCCAGAATCGTCCTCGGACATGTCGGAAGCCCCCGCTGCGCACTTCGTGCGGCGGGGGCTTCCTCCGTCCTGCGGAAAGATTGTGGGGCTAACGGGCAGGGGCCTGCCGGCTCGTTATCGTGACGGGCGCAGCTCTGGGGAGCTCGATGGGTTGTCTCTCTGGGTAAATAAATGTGCGTGGTGGTATTGTTGCTGTGGGTTTAATTCGATATGAAAGGGTGACTTTGGTGTCCCAGATGGATTCTACGCTCTCCTATATTGCTGAGCAGTTGAAGGCGCTTACCTCGATTGCTTCGCCTACGGGCTATACCCGTGCGGCGACTGATTATCTAATGGAGACCCTGCGCGATATGGGCTTTGGGCCTGAGCGTTCTAATAAGGGTAACGTGCTGGTTGAACTTGGCGGCGAGGGCGAGCCGCTCGTATTGGCGAGCCATGTCGATACCCTGGGCGCCATGGTGCGCTCCATTAAGGACAATGGTCGCTTGCGTCCCACGACGCTCGGCGGGCACCAGTGGTCTACGGCCGATGGCGAGAACTGCACCGTCTACACGCGTGACGGCAATGTGTATACGGGTGTGGTCCTCAACACCGAGCCTTCGGCGCACGTGGCCGATGAACCGGTCAAGACCATCGAGAAGAACATGGAGATCTTGCTCGACGAGAACGTTGACAGCAAAGACGATGTGCTCGAGCTGGGTATTCAGACGGGCGATATCATCGCTATGGATCCGCGCACCACGGTGACGGAGAGTGGCTACATCAAGAGCCGCTTCCTGGATGACAAGCTGTCGGCGTCGATTCTGCTGGGTTTGGCTCGCGCCGTTGCCGACGGCGAGGTGACCCTCTCGCGTAAGGTGTCGCTGCTCTTTACCGTGTACGAGGAGGTCGGCCACGGCGGTGCCTTTGTGCCGGCCGACACGCGCGAGATGATCAGCGTTGACATGGGCTGCGTGGGCGACGACCTGGGCTGCACCGAGCGCATGGTGTCGATTTGCGCCAAGGATTCGGGCGGTCCGTACAACTACGACCTGGTAACCACGCTGTCCAACATCGCGCGCGAGCTGGAGCTCGATTACGCCATCGATGTGTACCCGCATTACGGTTCCGACGTCGAGGCCACGCTTTCGGCCGGTTACGACATCCGTCACGGCCTGATCGGCCCCGGCGTGTACGCGAGCCACAACTACGAGCGCAGCCACATTGACGGCGTGCGCAACACCTACGAGCTCGTCCGCGCCTACGTGCAGCGCTAGGGGAGCAGCTTGCGACTCGGCTGACCAATCACTAAGGCCCGTTTTTCGGGCCTTTTTTCGCTTTGGGCTGTTTAGTATTATGATGTATGTAATCTATTAACTAAACGTGTAAATTACTTAACGAGGTGATGCGGTGTATGGATACGTCTGAGTACTTATCTATGGGTGATGCCGCCCGCCTGTTGGGCGTTACGAAAGCCCGCATATCGCAACTTGCCGCATCGGGGACGCTTGTGTGCGATATTGTGGGCGGCCGGAAGATGGTCGAGTACAATTCTGCGACCGCCTACCAAAAGGTCCGCAAGCGAGGACGCCGTCCTGCGGCTGATGTGGGACGCAAGTTTACGCTGATGTCGGCCGACCATGAGATCGCGCATGTCTCATTTGATCCGACGCGTGAGTTTCCCTTCGAAATCGCCGAGGTCCTCGATGCGCAGAGGATGCCGTTTGGCACGTGCTCGAGTTCTTCTCCTACGGTGAATAAACGGGAGCTCAATGTGTGGTGGAGCCATCGGTCGGTGCCTGACGTCCGCCCCGGACTCGTCTCGCGCTATCGTGAACTGGGAATTGCCAGTGGCATTGAGGTGCCGGTTCAGTGCCTGGGCCTATCGCTTTCGGATTGCTATTGGCTGCGGCCGGCCGATTGCGCCGAACTCAAATGGCAAAACATCAATTACTTTGAGAACGAATTTGAGCGATCGGCACCCGAAGAGCGTTCGGGTTGGCTGGAAGGCATCGGTCTTAAAAATCCTGATAACACGTCCGAGGGCGAGCTCCCTAAATCGTGGATGATTCGCAACGGTGTTCGCGTTCTGGTCAAGGGATGCGGCATGGACGACCAACGGCCCTTTAACGAGGCGGTTGCAACGGCTCTGCATCGTCGCTTGCTGTCGGAGGGCGAGTTTGTTCCTTATACGGTTGAGCGGATGTTCGATGGCCCTGCGTGCCTGTGCGAGGATTTTCTTGACGGCCGCGAGGAATACGTTCCGGCTGTTTACGTTAAGGGCGCACTTGGTGGCCAGCGGGGAAACTCGACATACGATCGATACTGTCGCTGCCTTGGCAAGCATGGTGCCGATGAGGCCGCTGTGAGAAGGTCTATGTCGCAGATGATTGTCTGCGATGCCCTTTTGGCCAACAGCGACCGCCATTGGCGAAACTTCGGCATCATCCGCAATGTCGACACCCTGGAGATAAAACCTGCTCCGCTGTTCGATAGCGGCAACTGTCTGTGGTACAACGTGCCAACTGCCGTGCTCGCAGCTGGGGAGTTTGGGTTTTCCGCTAAGCCGTTTGGGCCCGACCCTTCCGTCCAGCTGGCGCTTGCGGATTTGCTCGATTGGTTCGATTCATCGCGGCTCAACGGATTTGTTGATGAGGCGATCGAGATTCTTTCGCAGAGCGAATGGGCCACGGCGGAGGGTCGACTCGAGGCCATCCGCCGCGGCCTCGAGCGTCGCATAATCGAGGTTGGTGCCGCTGTTGAGGTACTTCGACACGTGCAGCGATAAACCCGCGGCTACTTAAGTGCGCCGGTCACGGTGCCGCCGCCCAAGACGATGTCGCCGCGGTAGACGACGACTGCCTGGCCGGGGGCGATGGCTCGCTGTGGCTCGTCAAAAGTTAGCAGCATTTGCCCGTCTTCGCCACGTGTAAGGGTTGCTGCCTGGTCCTTTTGACGGTAGCGGTACTTGGCGCCCACGTGAATGCCGCCGGCGTCGAGCTCTGCCTCCATGCGGTCAGCAGGGGCGCTCCAGATCCAGCCGCTGGCCGTGAGTGCTGCGGCCGTCAGGTCCTCGGCCTCGCCCAGATGCACGGTGTTGTTGGCGGCGTCGACGCCCGTCACATACACGGGATGCGCCATTGCGACGCCCAGGCCCTTGCGCTGGCCGATGGTGTAGCGCAGCGCGCCGTTGTGGCGTCCGACCACGCTGCCGTCGCGCCACACAATGTCGCCCGGTGCAGCGGGATGTCCGCAGCGGCGCTCGATATAACCCGCGTAGTCACCGTCTGGAATAAAGCAGATATCCTCGCTTTCGGCCTTCTTGGCGTTGGTAAAGCCCTGCTCGGCGGCTATGCGGCGCACGTCGCGCTCTTTGTCTAGGCCTGCCAGCGGAAAGATTGTGCGTGCCAGGCGCTCTTGCGTGAGCGAATACAAAAAGTAACTCTGGTCCTTTTTGGGGTCCTCGCCGCGGTGCAGCTGCCAGGTTCCGTCGGACGCCTGGCTGGTCTTTGCGTAGTGGCCTGTGGCGATGTAGTCGCAGCCCATATCCAGCGCCGCATCGAGCAGCGCGCCAAACTTAATATGGCGGTTGCAGATGATGCACGGGTTGGGCGTCAACCCCTTCTGGTAGGTGGTCACGAAGCGCTCGATAACGTTGCTGTCGAAGGTCTGCTGCAGGTCGAGCGCATGGTGGGGTATCCCCAGGCGCTCGGCGACGGCCTTTGCATCGGCGATGTCGCGGTCGACCTTGCTCATGCCCGTGGCGGGGTCGGGTGCGGGGCAGGTGAGGCGCATGGTGGCGCCGACGCATTCGTAGCCCTGGCTTTTGAGCAGGTACGCGGTCACGCTGGAATCGACGCCGCCACTCATGGCGACGAGCACGCGCTTGTTGTGCATGGGGAGGTTCTCCTTGGTGGCATGTGGCCAAAAAAGAAAAGCGGCGCGGGAGGCTGGTTCCGCGCCGCAGACATTGTAGCAAGTTCGGGCGTCCTGTGGGACACCCTGTTGGGATGAGCTCAGGCTGCCAGAAGAGAGGGGAGACCGGCGTGACTTGGACTCGTTCTAAGAACGAGAGCTCTAGTCCTGGAAGAGCGCCGTGGACAGGTAGCGCTCGCCGGTGTCGGCGAGCAGCGCCACGATGGTCTTGCCTTCGTTCTCGGGGCGCTTGGCCAGCTGCAGAGCGGCCCAGACGGCGGCGCCGGACGAAATGCCCACGAGCACGCCTTCCTTGTGGCCCATGGCGCGGCCGGTGGCAAAGGCATCGTCGTTCTCGACGGGGATGATCTCGTCATAGACCTGGGTGTCGAGGACGTCGGGCACAAAGCCGGCGCCGATACCCTGGATCTTGTGCGGGCCGGCCTGGCCCTTAGAGAGCACCGGGGAGGTGGCGGGCTCGACGGCGACAACCTGAATCTGGGGGTTCTGCTCCTTGAGGAACTCGCCCACGCCGGTCACGGTACCGCCGGTGCCAACGCCGGCGACGAAGATGTCGACCTGGCCGTCGGTGTCATCCCAGATCTCGGGGCCGGTCGTGGCCTTGTGGATGGCCGGGTTCGCGGGGTTCACAAACTGGCCGGCGAGTATGCTGTTGGGGGTCTCCTTCTGCAGCTCCTCGGCCTTGGCGATAGCGCCCTTCATACCCTTGGAGCCGTCGGTGAGCACGAGCTGTGCGCCGTATGCCTGCATAAGCTTGCGGCGCTCGACGGACATGGTCTCGGGCATGGTGATGATCACCTTGTAGCCGCGGGCCGCTGCCACCGAGGCGATGCCGACGCCGGTGTTGCCGCTCGTGGGTTCGATGATGGTGTAGTCGCCGCCGCGCACGAGCTTGCCGGCCTTCTCGGCCTCGTCAATCATGTTCTTGGCGACGCGGTCTTTAACTGATCCGGCGGGGTTGAAGTATTCGAGTTTGACGAGCACACGAGCCTTGAGGTCCTCGTCGGCCTCAAAGTGGGTGAGCTCCAGGAGCGGGGTGTGGCCGATAAGCTGATCGATGGACGTGTAAACCTTGCTCATGGTGAACCTCCAAAGTGTTCAAGTTGCTGGTTGCCGTGTGGCTTCACGGCGCGTGTGGCAGCTAAACCCATAAACCTTATAGGTTGTTCGTTTAGCTGTTGGGAAGCATACTAGACACTAAAGCCTAGTAATGCAATAGGAAATAGAAGATTATTGCGAGTCGATTAACCATCTTGACCGGAACGGGTATTTTCAAAACTATTTTTCGGCTAGAATTTCTACGGACTAAATGACCGAAAGGCAGCACTATACATGTTGGTTTCTACTAAGGGCAGATATGCCCTGCGCGTTATGGTCGATCTGGCCGAGCACCAGGCGGCCGGTCGCATCCCGCTCAAAGAGATCGCGGCGCGACAGGGGATTTCCGAGAAATATCTCGAGAACATCTTGGCTACGCTCGTGCGCGCCAACATGCTTTCGGGCATGCGCGGCAAGGGCGGTGGCTATGTGCTCACGCGCCCGCCCGAGCAGTACACGGTGGGCGAGATCCTGCGCCTGACCGAGGGTAGTCTGGCACCGGTCGCATGCCTGGACGGCGACTGCAAGGGCTGTTCGCGTTCGGACGAGTGCCCCACGCTCGACGTGTGGAAGAACCTGGACAAGCTCATCAACGATTACCTCGACGGCGTGACGCTCGATCAACTTGTCGCTCCCAACCATGGCTATGACTACGTCATCTAACCCATACCTGCCATGTGGGGACGGGGCGGAAATGGTAGATTCTCTCGTCCTTTGAGACCTGACAAATAAGAAGGCCGCCCATTTTTGCGATGGGCGGCCTTCGTTTTGGGCTGTTGAGACGGGCGCGGCCGGAATGGCCGTTTTAGTCCTCGGCGATGCTGTCGAGAATGCTGCGCATGATGGACACCAGGATGCTGCCCATAAAGGCCGAGCCAAAGCCGGCGATGGAGATGCCGACGCCCAACAGGTTGACCGACAGGTAGCTGGCGAGCTCCAGCATAAAGCTGTTGAGCACGAGCTGGAAAATACCGAGCGTAATGATCGTGAGCGGCAGCGAGATGACCGTGAGGAACGGCTTGACGAACGAATCGACGATGTTCAGGAACAGCCCCACGAAGGCGAAGCAGACCCAGGCCTCGGTAAAACCGAAGGGCTGGATGCCGGGAACGAGGAACGTGGCAATCGCGATGGCGATCGAGGTAAAGAGCCAGTTAAGCATAAAGCGCATGGTGTGAATCCTTTCTTGCGCAGGGTGCGTTGGTGACGCGTGAAGCGGTTTGCTGCGGCAGCCTGGACGGACGCGCGGGCGTGCCGCCTTGTTCGGCCGCCCATTGTCTCAGATATTCGTGGAGCTTACGTGCGCATTCGGTTTCAAAACGGCGTTCGTCCTAAAAAACGTGCCGCTGGCAGAGAGTCTTGTCGCTTTAGTTTGGTGGTGTGCTACACTGCTACGGGCAAATGGCCCATGCATAGTTTTATTGCATATTACGGGTGAACGATGCCCGATGTCAGTATCAACTTCGATGCCTTTTGGCGGGTTTGGCGGTGATCGATGAACATCGAGAACATGTTTGACAAGCCTGATGTCAAGCAGCTGGTCCACGCATTTAGTCTTTTGGATGACGAGAAGGATATCCAGGCGTTTTTGACCGATATCTGCACGCCGCGCGAGATCTGTGATCTTTCGCAACGCTTGCAGGTCGCGCGTTATCTGGATGAGGGCGAGCCCTATGTTGAGGTTCAGGCCCGCACGGGCGCTTCGTCCACCACGGTGAGTCGTGTTTCCAAGGCGCTCAACGGCGAGTACGGTGGCTATCGCAAGATCCTCATCAAACTGGAGGATGGCGAGTAGGCCAGCGGCAACAAACGAATCAGCTGGAGCCGCCCCTTCGGGGGCGGTTTTTGTATGTCGAAATCGATCCCTTGGGGACGGAGGAAAACGGATCATCGAGGGGATCTGGTGCATTGGGGTCAGGTTGTCCGTGCGGGCGGGTAGGATAGATGCGTTGAATATTGCGAACAGTTTGAGTGGAGGACCATGCCTGTTCGAATCTATACCACTAATGCCGGCACGGATTTGAGCGATGCCGAGGCGGCGCTGCTGGCCGACCTGGTTGCCTGCCACGGGCGCGCTGTTCTGTTGGCGCCAACATTTGCCGAGCTCGACCTGTGCCGCCATGATGCGGCGGAAGCCGGGGCTTCGCTGGGCATCGACTACAAGACGCCTACATCGTGGCTCCGCTCGCTGTGGGAGCTTATGGGCGATGGCCGCAGCTTTGTGGATAACCTTCAGCGCCAGATGCTGTTCTCGGACATGATCGACCGCCGCGACGACGCTGCCCTGCAGCCGCTCTCGCGCAGTCAGGGCACGGTACGCATGCTTGCGCGTATGGCCCGCGACGTGTTGCCGGGCGTGGCGGGGACGGGCGACGAGCGCCGCCGCGATGCCGCCGCTCAGCCCGAGCCCAAAAGCGACGCCGAGGCCCGCGTGTTCGAGCTGTTGAGCGCCTATGCGAGCGGCTTGGACCGTCGAGACATGGTCGAACCCTGCGAAGCCGCCGATATGATGACAGAAGCCCTGGCGAACAACCTGCCGGGGTGCGCCCGCGCCGTCTGCGTGCGTGGTGTCACGTCGTTTACGCATGGCCTGCTCGAGCTGTTGTCGGCCGTGGCGAACAATGGGGGAGAGGTTGTCGTGCTGCTCGCTTGCGAGCAGGCGGCGATGCGTGAGGATTTGGCTGCCGCCTTTGATGCCCGCGGTGTGCTGTTTGAGGTCGCCCCGTTGGGGGAGAACGCTGGCGCGTCCGAGACCGCTTCTGCGCCTGCTGCCCAGCCTATTTTTATAGAGGTGGCCGGCCCCCATGCCCGCGCCCGCGCTTATGTGGATGCTCTCGAGAACCTGGTCGCGGCATGCGAGGAGTCCGTGTCGTGCGACGGCGTCGCGACGAACGCCGACCCCGCGCGCGTGCTCGTGGTTTCCGCCCGGGCGCCCCAGCTGTTCGGCGAACTCGCTACCCGTTTGGCGGCGCGCCACATTGCGGCCGAGACGACTGAGTTCACGGCGTTTTCCCAGTCCATAGCGGGCAGGCAGTTTACGGCGCTCGCCAACCTGATTGAGCGTATGAAAGCCGCCGACGAGGGCGCCGCTTCCAAGACCGAGTGGTGGCCCGCTCCAGAGCTTACCGACTGGATTTACAGTCCGCTTTCGGGTGCCGACGCCGCGAGCGCCCGCGGCTTCGACAAGAACATGCGCCTGTCGCGCAGCAAGACCGCGGCGGGCGTCAAGAGTCTGCTGCAGAGCGTACAGGGCCAGGTGAGGGGCGCCCGCAAGGCCGCCAGCGACGAAAACTGGTTTAAGAACGTGCCGTGCGTGGTCTCGGACGTGTTTCAGGCGCTGTGGCGCGACAAACCCGTGACGGCGCTCAAGGCCATGCTCGCCGTTGCCGAGGCGCTGTCCGATCGCGCTCTAGGCGGCCTTGACGGCCAGGCCCGTCGCCAGGCGGAGGTGGCCCTGCTGCGCCACGCGATCGACATCCTTATGAACGATGCTCGCGCGCTCGACGTGTCGCAGGCCGCGACCGTGCCCGTGCTCGATGGCATTCGCACCAAGGTGGACAAGCGTAGCACCGCCTACGATTACGAGACCTACGAGGTTGACCGTGCGCCACGTGCCCAGGTTCGCTTTACTTCGCTTGCCGATGCGGCGGCCCTGCGCCCCGGCAGCTACGATGCCGTGCTGTTTGCCGACGTCGACCTGGACAGTTATCCGCTCTCACATGAGGAGGGCCCGCTGGCAACGCTGGCGGCAGAGTTAGATCGCAGCGGTGTGACGCTTGAGCCTGCCGCCTTGTTGCGCGTGCGCTTTGGCCGCGCGATGCAGGCCGCGCGCGGTCCGGTTACGCTCGCCCGCGTGACGCACGATCGCCAGGCGCGCGAGTGCTACCCGGCTGCCGTGTGGACCGAGTTTCGGGCGCATGCCGAGGCCGCTAACGATGCTAAGGCCGCTGACGCCGACAAGGCCGCTGACGACGCTAAGGCCGCTGGCGCCGACAAGGCGAAGTGCGTGGGTGAGGGCGATATCGTAAGGGACTTCGATCCCGCGGCAGGCGAAGGTCTTAGGCGCGAGCGCGTGACCTGCGAAGCTCCTCAGCATCTGAGCGATGAAGCCATTCCGTATTTGGTCCTGCGTCGTCGCGATGGCGAGGGCGAGGATGCGCCGCTGGTGCCGCGCCTGACGTCTGCCTCGCAGATCGAGGCCTATTCGACCTGCCCGCTATGCTGGTTCGTCTCGTACCGCGTGAAGCCCCAGTCGATCGACGCTGGCTTTGGCAATATGGAGAAGGGCAACTTTGTCCACGACGTGCTGGAACACTTGCATGCCCGTCTGCCCCAGGAGGGCATGGAGCGCGTGACACCCATGAATCTGCCACGCGCGAAGGAGCTGCTGCGCGAGGTCTTTGACGAGACCTTGGCCGAGCATGCGGGCAAGCGCGGTACCGAGGGCCCGCTCGTGCCGCTCTCCCCGGTGGAGGAGCGCCAGGTGGCCGAGATTTTGCCGCAGCTGGAGGGCGTTCTTGCCTACGAGTCCGAGGCGCTCGCGCCCTTCGCGCCGCGCTACCTGGAGTTTGCGTTCAACGAGCTCCAGGTCGAGTATGCCGGCTGGCCGCTCGGCGGGCGCATCGACCGCGTGGATGTGGATGCCGAGAATCGCGCCGTGGTAATCGACTACAAGCATCGCACGGGCGTTGAGGAGTTTAAGCTCGCCGATCCCACGGTGCGCGACGAGGAGTCGGGCGAGGCCCCCATCGACGACCCGCGCTGGTTGCCGCCCCATACCCAGACGCTCATCTACGCGCAGGCCATGCGTCGGGCGCTGGATCTGGATACCCGCGCCGCGCTCTATTTTTCGACCAAGGGCGGCAAGCCCGCGCTGCGCGGTGCGGCGAGCGCCGAGTTGCTTGAGGAAGAGCGCGGCGACGGCCGCATCCCAGGCCTTAAGAAGGGCTTTCCCGGCGAGGGCGGCAACATGGACTTCGATGCGCTGCTCGATCGCGTGGAGACCGGCATTGCCGAGCGTCTGCGCGAGCTCGAGACAGGCAACGTTGCCGCCGTCGACCCGACGTCGGCTCAGGCCGCGCATGCGCGCTGCTCGTATAACCACGAAGGAACGTTTGTAAGGAGGGACGTGTAGACCATGGATCTTTCGACTTTGATGCCGCAACAGCTGCAGATCGTCAAAACGCTCGACCGCCCGCTGTTTGTCTCGGCGGGCGCCGGTTCGGGTAAGACCTTTACCCTCACGCGCCGCATTGTCTATGCGCTCTCGCCCGAATCCGGTCCGTTTGTCGAGCATCTGGACCAGGTGCTCGCCATTACCTTTACCAAAGATGCCGCGGCCGAGATTCGCGACCGCGTGCGCCGTGCGCTTATCGACGAGGGCATGGACGAGGAAGCACTGACCGTCGACGACGCGTGGATCTCGACCATTCACGGCATGTGCTCGCGTATCCTGCGCGCGCATGCGTTGGAGCTGGGCATCGATCCCGAGTTCACGGTGCTCACCGATACCGACGAGCTCATGGACCAGGCTGTTGAGCATGTGCTGGGTCGCGCGACGGCACCCGATGCCGCGCCCGAGCTCGCCGCTTCGCTTAAGGCCCTCTACGCTTGGTATCCCATGGCGGGCGAGGGTGGGCCGTTTGGCGCCGGTACCACCATTAAAGGGCTGGTGCGTGAGCTGCTGGAGCTCTCGAGCCAGCTGCCGGGCGGTATGGACGACGTGTGCGTGGCGCGCGGCCAGGCCGATACCTCGGCACTCGCCGATGCCTATCGTGCGGCGCTGGGCGCAAGCAAGGCCGCGACCGAGAAAGCGCAGGCGGCACTCGATGCCATCGACGCGTTTGAGGCGAGCGGCAAAACCATGGAGGATGCGGCGCGACTCATGATGTCGTGCAGCATGCCTCGGGCGAGCAAGGCGTTTTCTAAGGAGCAGGTGGAGCTACTCAAGGCCGAGGCTGCCGATGCGTTTATCAATATCGTGCTGGCCTGCGGTGGTCCCGCGCTCGATGCGCTGGCGGGGCTTGCTCGTGCTGTGGAGGCGGAATACCGCGCGCTCAAGGCTGACCAGTCCGCGCTTGATAACAACGACCTGCTGCGCATGGCGTACGAGGCGCTGCGCGATTATCCCGCCATCCGAGCGGCCTATGAGGGTCGCTTTAAGATGGTCATGATCGATGAGTTCCAGGATACCGACCAGATGCAGGTCGATTTGATCCGTCACCTGACGGGCGCGGGGGAGCGCGCACTGTGCACCGTAGGCGATGCGCAGCAGTCGATCTACCGCTTCCGTGGTGCCGAGGTCGAGGTATTCCGTCGCCAGGAGCGCAAGGTGGGTTCGACGACGGCGTCCGAGACGGTCGCCACGTCCGATGCCCCCGCCGGCGAGCTCGTCAAGCTTGTACGCAACTTCCGCAGCCACGACGAGGTGCTGCGCTATGTGGCGCGCGTCTTTGACGGCGACACCGGTGGTTTGATGCAGGGGTTCTTGGATCTTGAACCGAGCGACGAACGCGAGGACAAGCTCAAGGCGAAGGCATCGCGCCGCCAGGCGATTTTCGTTGCCGGTGGCAGTACGCAGGAGCGAACGCAGGCGAAAGCTCGTGCGATTGCGGAGCGATTCCAAGCACTCGTTAAAGCGGGCCAGCCCCAGGGCAGCATGGTCCTGCTGCTGGGCCGCATGACCAACGCCGATGTCTATGCGCAGGCCTTCCGCGACCAGGGGCTCGACTGCGTGATCGCAGGCGGCTCGGTCTTTGCCCAGGCAGCCGAGGTGCAGACGGTGCGTGCCCTGGTGTGCGCGCTTGCTAACCCGGCCGATACGGCGCAGGGTCTTATGCCGCTGCTGGCCTCGCCGATGTTTGCGCTCGGCGCTCAGGAGTTCCTGGCGCTGGCGACCAAGCTGGACGACCAGACGGGGGAAACCTCGCGCCGCAACATCGACGTGGGCATCATGAGCGATTCCGATGTGACGGGTTTGCAAGACTTGCCGCTCGTGACGCGCGCCCGCGAGGTGTTGCGCTATGCGCTTCGTCGTGTGGGTCGCGATTCGTTCGCGGCGATCGCGCGCGACGTGGTCAACGCTTCGGGCTGGTTCGTGCGTCTGGCACAGCGTGGTCCCGAGGGCAAGGCCATCGCCGCCAACGTGCTCAAGGCGCTCGATGCCGTGGCTGAGGCTGAGGCCGAGTTCGGTAACTCGCCGCGTTCCGTCGCGCTGGCCTTCGACCGCTTCCTGGCGGGCAAGGAGGCGCCGGGCGCGCTCAACGAGGAGGGTGACGGCGCGGTACGCATCATGACCGTGCATGCGTCCAAGGGCCTGGAGTATCCGGTCGTGGCGGTTGCGGAGTGCTTTGGCGTGCGCAAATCGTCCGGTGCGGCTCAGATGGGGCGTGTCGAGGGCGGAGCGCAGGTCGTGGCGCTGCCGGCACGCTTCGACGGCGTTAAACTCGCGGACGGCACGTTCGTAAAGGGCGACGACGTCAAAAAGCAGTTTGAGCATGCGTTTAAGGGCAAGGGCACGTCGCTGTGGCTGCCGCCGGAGCTCATGGAAGATGTCTGCGCGACGGGTTCTCCCGCCGAGGTATTTGCTCGCCTGCGCAACGACGACCTGCAGCTTTCGCTCGAGGAGCGGGCCCGCTTGCTCTACGTTGCCATGACGCGTGCGCGAGAGCTGGTGATCTTGGCGATGGATGCCGGCGTGAGCCGTGGCAAGGTGACGGCGCCGACCTTCGACGTCGAGACCGATCTGACCTATGACGTGCTGCGTCGTATTCTGCCTACCGACGCGCAGGCCTTGCCGCAGCTCGATGCCGACCGCCTGGTGTTCGACAACTCCCAGCCGGGCGACTACGAGCTCATTTCGCTCGCGGACTTTTCCTTTGGCGAGCAGGTGTTTGAGGCCAACGCTTCACTGGATGCCGAGGGCAGGCTTGTTCGCGGCGATGTCGATACAGATACTGCCGACGATTCGGCCAGTACAATCGTCCCCGGTCCTGCCGACCCCGAACCCGATGCGTTCGAGCTCGTGCATCCCCAAGCGGTGGGCGTACGCATGGGCATCTGCCCGTATCCGGTGCGCGATTCGTACAGCTACTCGTCAATTGCTGCGGCGCTGCATGCCGAGTCCGAGGACCGTGCCACCGAGGCGCATGTGCCCATGGACGAGGCTGGCGATGATGCGGAGTCTGATGGTTCCGAGATGGCGGATGCAGACGTGGCCGCTGTCGAGCCCGCCGGCAATCCCATGGCGCTGGGCTCGGCCTTCCACGCCGCCTGCCAGTGGCTCATCGAGATGGGTGCCGATGCGCTGCCCGCTGAGCGTGCCGATGCGCTGGCGCGCCTGTGGTGCCTGACGCCGGAGCAGCGCGAACGCTTCGACGTTGCCCTGGACTGCTGGCTCAAGTCGGCTGTTCGTGCCGAGCTGCTCGCGTGGCCGTGTATCCGTGCCGAGGTGCCGTTCTTTTCGCTGGGCTGTGAGGACGAGGACATCGCTCGCTACGGTGCATATGCCGAAGGCGCCATCGACGCTTTGGCGACGAACCCGGCGGATTCGTCACGCGCGCTGGTCATCGACTACAAGACGGGCGGCACACCGGACGAGACGCCGGAACAGCTGCAGGAGAAGCACGCCCTGCAGGCGCGCGTCTACGCCGATGTTCTGCACAAGGCGGGCTTTGAGGCCGTGACGGTCAAGTTCGTCCGCGTGGAGCAGGTCGACCCCGCCAACCCCTGCGAGCCCCAAGTGGTCACCTACAACCTTTAGCCCTCAACAACCTGCGGTGGAATCCCTATCGATTCCACCGCAGTCTTTTTGGGATGGGGCTTTTTAGCTACTTTGGGCAAACCCACGCGGCCGCCCCGGATAAAGCCCTCAGTCGTCCAAATAGCACCGCAACGCATGGGAGAGTCTGGGACGGTACAATAGCTCGAACGGTTCAAACGAATAAGGAGCCATATGCAGCTCACCAAAACGCTTGGGGTGACGCCGGAGGAGCTTTTTGACGCCCTAGCGGGGTCCATCATGCAGGATATCGAAAACGCCACGGGCAAGCGCTCCAGCCGCAACAGGCTCAACGGCAATGAGTACGAGAAGCGTGCCCAGGCCGCAAAAAGGCAAGGTAGCTCTTCATCGGAAACTGTGAACACTTCAGGCTTCGAGTCAGTAGCGAGCGGCCCGACAAAATTAGTTGATGGAAGTGCCAAATGAATAAGAATGCCGCTACGCAACTGCACATCTATTCCGTCTTTTTCGTTCTCGCGGGATTTGTTTTAAATCGGGGAGTGTTTCTACTTTTCCTTGCGGAGAAAGGAATGTCTGTCACGGAAATCGCGCTTTATCAAGCCCTGTTTAACATTGCAACGGTCGTCCTCGAGCTGCCAACAGGGCTGATAGGCGATTTCTTTGGAAAGAAGTTTTCGATTCAAGTGGGCGTGCTGCTGCTTTTCTTCCATACGGCTGGCATGCTGTTGCTCTCAGGTCCCTTTCTTGTCGCGCTTTCCCTTGTTGAGGCACTCGCCTACTCCCTTCAATCGGGGTCCGAACAAGCACTTTTATATGAAATTGCCCGGAATGCCGGTCAAGGAGAGCGCTTCCTCACCATCAATGCTCGGCTGCTTGCCGCGCAATCAATCGCTACGGGAATGGCAATTGTGCTCGGATCTTTCATTGCCCAAGTATCTTGGAGCGCCCTCTACGTATGTGTCTCCGTTTTCTATCTCCTGCAGCTTTTCCTTCTGTATCCCATTGAGAGGACGGAAGCGACCCGTTCTGAAAGCTCTGAAAAGGGAAGGTTTGACGCGGCCAAGATGTTCAGACGCGAAACCTGGCGTGTTGGAGAATCCGCTTTTGCGGTATTGCTTCTTCTAATCGGCACAAGCATGCTCGATGGATTCTATGGGAGTTATTACAACTTGAATCAGTTGGTATTCGACGCATTTGATGCTCCCGTCTCAATAATAGGAATCTTCTTCGGTGTATCCTA
>CABUDZ010000041.1 GCA_902490445.1 uncultured Collinsella sp. | reverse complement strand
ATGTAACAAAAATCTAACAAAAAACAAAAACCACCACAAAGGTGCCTGGCCCCTTTGTGGTGGAAATGACGTTTGCCCAGATAAAACCTGCCAAAATAAACCTGTCCCTTTTTGGCAGGTTTTAGGTCAGGTGGTCTTGGATGAGGTCGCAGATGGCTCGGGCGTCGTTGATGTTGATGGCTCGGGTCGCAAAGCCGGCGTCGAAGGCCTGACGCGCCAGGGCTTCGTTGCAGGCAAGGGCCAGCGTGTGACCGTCGACCAGGTCGAGCGAGCTCTTGCCGCGCAGACGGTCGACACCGGAGCGCGCGACCACGATGTTGTCGAAGCCCTCGGTCTTGTAGCCCTCGATGATCACCACGTCGACATCGTTGTAACGCGACAGCAGCTCGCGCGCGGGCATCTCGTCCTCCTCGCGCGTGTCGGCGTACTCCGCCCAGCGCGTGGCGCAGATGAGCCCCACGTGCTTGGATCCGGCTTGGTGATGGCGCCAGGTGTCCTTAGCGGGCACGTCGATATCAAAGCCGTGATGCCCGTGATGCTTGAGCGAACCCACGCGCAGGCCGCGGCGTGTGAGCTCGGCGATGACCTTCTCGACGAGTGTGGTCTTGCCCGAGTTTTGGTAGCCGATAAACGCGATCGCGGGAACGGCCGGTGCCGGAGCTGCGGGCGCAACGGCGACGGGTGTGCCCGCGGGTGCATTGCCCGCGGCTCCCACGGCCTCAACAGTAGCGGCCTGGCGTTCGGCACGATCCCACACGCCCGAGCGACCGCCCTCCTTGTGCAGCAGGCGCACGCCGACGATCTCCATGCCGCGATCGACGGCCTTGCACATGTCATAGATGGTCAGACACGCGGCACTCGCGCCGGTCAGGGCCTCCATCTCGATACCCGTCTTGCCCGTCACGCCGGCCGTAACCAGTACGTGAAAGCCAACCTGTCCGTCCGCGCGCGCCGGCGCCCAGCCTTCGGGCACGTCCTCGGCCGGCGTCCCCGCCGGAGCGATGGGCGCAATGTCGCACTTGCTCTTGGTGATGAGCAACGGATGGCACATGGGAATGATGTCGCTCGTGCGCTTGATGGCCATGATGCCCGCCACGCGCGCGCAGGCAAGCACGTCGCCCTTTTTGGCGCGGTCCTGCAGCACCATGGCCTGCGTCTCGGGGTGCATGAGGATGGTGCCCTCGGCGATGGCAATGCGATGGGTCTCGGCCTTATCGGACACGTCGACCATGCGCACCTCGCCCTTGGCGTCCACGTGCGTCAGCTCGTCGCGACGGGCGTCGCGGGCGGTGTCGGTGGCAGCGCTGACAGTCGGCCGCGCGGACGCGTCGGCATCGCCAGCATTCGCCGCGGCTGAAGCTTTATGGGCAGACATCGCGGCCCTGCGAGCGGCCTTGGTGGCATCGGCGTACCTGCTCTTGGCCATATGATCATCCTCCGATTTGGGACATAAATCGTTGCGTGCCCTCAATTATCGCGTGTTCCTGCGGTTTGTGGGCGACGGCATCGCGCCAAATCGAAAGTACCTGCATATCATCACCACGGCGCAGGGCGTCGCGCACCGAATACTCGGCATCGCTGAACAGGCACGGGCGCACGTTGCCATCGGCCGTCAGGCGCAGACGGTTGCAATTCGCGCAAAAATGGTTGGACATGGCGCTAATAAAGCCGACCGTTCCCGCCGCGCCCGGAAAGTGCCAATAGCGCGCAGGGCCCGCGCCGGCAGGAGCGTCGTTGATGTCGAGCGGCTCGAGCTCGTCCAGTCCCGCCGCGGTGGCCCCGGCATTGATGCGTGCCCGCAGCTCGTCGCTCGGCACGGTATCGCTCGCGTCCCACAGCTCGGGATTGAGCGCGGGCGCATGCGGGTCCACAGCGCAATGCGAGCTCGTGCGCTCGTCGCCGATGGGCATGTATTCGATAAAGCGCAGGTGGATGGGGCGGTCGAGCGTGAGCCGCGCAAGGGCCGCCACATCCTGGTTGAGCCGGCGCACCACAACGCAGTTGACCTTAACGGGCTCAAAGCCCCAAGCCAGCGCCGCGTCGATGCCAGCCATGGTCTGCTCGAGCCGGCCCAGGCGCGTAATCTTTCCAAACAGCGTAGGGTCGAGTGTGTCGAGCGAGATGTTGACGCGGTTAAGGCCGGCATCTTTGAGCTGTGGCGCCAGCTTGGGCAGCAGGGCACCGTTGGTGGTGAGCGAGATGTCCTCGATCTGCGGAATCGCGCGGATGTCGCGAATGAGCGGGATGATACGGCGGCTGACCAGCGGCTCGCCGCCCGTCAGGCGCACGCGGCGAATGCCCTCCCCCGCCACTAAGCGCACAAAGCGGGCGATCTCCTCGGCGCTGAGCAGCTCGTCGTGCGCGCGGGGCGCTACGCCATCGGCCGGCATGCAGTAAATGCAGCGGAAATTGCACTTGTCGGTAACGGCAATGCGCAGGTAGTTGATATCGCGACCAAAGCCGTCATGTTGCACGCGCCCGTCCACGCAGCCCTCCCCTCACGCGGCGTTTTATTCTTCGGAAAACATAATACCCCACGAGAGAATCATGCCGACACCCGTACGACAGGACAAGTCGCTTCGAGCAAAACGGACTTTCCAAGCCCATCCTCAGCATACAAACCATCACAACATTCGATGCTTTTCCCGATTTTGGCAAAAAACGTCGAATGTTGTGATGGTTTGCCTGCCCACGGCACCCCGTAGAAGGACCAAAACGCCCCTAGAGACCGCCGTCCCAGTGCCGAATCACGAATTCTCGCAGGTCGTTCTGACGTTTCTGGAACGCTTCGCTTCGGTCGCACTTAAGGCCTATCGCAAGCGCGATGGCGTTCATCGCCCGGTGCAATTGCAGCTGATGGGCAAACTGAGTCCCGGTGAGGACGATCATCCTAAAGCCCAGCGCGCTCAGCACGGTCATGCGCTCCGCATCCGACGCGCTGCGCTGTTTATCAAGATGGTCCGAGCCGTTATATTCAATCCCCGTACCGCTCGCAGGTGCATATACGTCGATCTCGAAATACCCGGCCTTTGCGAGATACTTGCACTCGTTGGGAACATCGACCCGATGGTTGAACTCGATCTTGGCGTATCCCAGCCCTCCCTGGGAACGTTTTGCTACGACCATGATTGCGGTAGCCGTCTCCATGGGCGACCGCGCGCCATCGTGCACGCGCTTGAGCACGGCGGCCGCGCGTATGGCCCCCTGACGAGATCGGTTCTCATTGCAATAAGCAATCAAGTCGGTAACGGTATACCTCTGCCCCATCTCGATATAATCGCCTGTCGACAGATGATTCAAATGGTACCGGGCACAGATCTCGTAGCCATATTCCAGCTGCTCGGGCTCGCTCATCCACGAACCCGCTTGGACAAAGCACATGACCTCATCAACCACCAGAAGGTCCTCTGCCACCTCGATAAGATGGCCTGGAGGTACCGGCGCTCCAAACACGTGGCACCTAAATCCAGTCGGCGTCGAGCGCTCAAAATCGAAGTTGACGAGCGTGTCGATATGATCGAGCTCTTCTCGTGGAATACCAAGCGAAACCAGATAGTCGGTAACGATCCCAACTGCCGTTGAAGCCCTCAGCCCCTTGGCATCGAGTCCCAATTTGGGCAGGCTCGCAGCCGGCTCCGCCTCGCTGGCAAACGAATCCTCATCGTATAGGCTGCTTGCTCGCGAGAGCGGCTCGGACGGGCGCGCCACGTTGTGGTACAGCCAGGCAGTCTTATGGGACAGGACGATCGGCAGGTCCATGAGCCCTCCAATGGAGTCGGATAACCAACCTTATTCCCCCGCTCACGGGTCCGCACACCTTCGTGCACAAGAAAGCGATTCCACCCGATCGGGTGGAAGAAAAACCATCACAACATTCGATGCTTTTCCCGATTTTGGCAAAAAACGTCGAATGTTGTGATGGTTTGAGGCGAGATGAGGGACACGGAGAGGTCAAGGCATCGTGCTCGAACGGGTTAATCCAGCTCTTTTAAGCCATGCGCCAGCTGCCAGTACTCGCCGTGCTGGGCGAGCAGCTCTTCGTGGGTGCCGCGCTCGATGATGCGGCCGTGTTCGAGGACCATGATGGCATCGGCGTCGCGGACGGTGGACAGGCGGTGCGCGATCATAAACGTGGTGCGTCCGCGCATGATGCGGTCCATGCCGCGCTCGATGAGCTTTTCGGTGCGCGTGTCGATAGAGCTCGTGGCCTCGTCCAAGATGAGCACCGGCGGGTCGGCAACGGCCACGCGCGCGATGGCGAGCAGCTGGCGCTGGCCCTGCGACAGGTTGGCGCCGTCGGCCGTGACCGGTGTGTCGTAGCCTCTAGGCAGGCGGCGGATAAACGAATCCGCGCAGGCAGCCTCGGCAGCGGCGCGCACTTCCTCGTCGGTCGCGTCGAGCTTGCCAAAGCGGATGTTCTGTGCGATGGTGCCGCTAAACAGGTGCGTGTCCTGCAGCACAATGCCGAGCGACCCGCGCAGGCTGGCCTTGGCAATGTGCTTGACGTCGATGCCGTCGTACGTGATCTCGCCGTCATCGACCTCGTAGAAGCGGTTGATGAGGTTGGTGATGGTCGTCTTACCGGCGCCTGTGGAGCCCACAAACGCGATCTTTTGCCCCGGCTTGGCAAACAGGTTGAGATCCGTGAGCACACGGGTGCCTGGCACGTAGGAAAAGTCCACGGCATGGAAGCGCACGTCGCCGGCAAGTGGGACCAAGCCGCACGTGAGCTCGGTGCCGTCGGCAGCCACCGCACGGCCCGACTCATCAACGGCAGCCACATCATGCAGGTGCCCGTACGCGCCCACGCCCTGGCCCTCGGGAATCTTCCATGCCCACGCGGCGCCGCCCGTCTGCACCAGCTCCACGCAGCCCTCGTCCACCTCGGGCTCAAGATCCATGGCGGCAAACAGGCGCTCGGCACCGGCCAGCGCGTTGAGCAAAAAGTTGCCCAGCTGCGTAAACTGGTTGATGGGCATGGCGGCCTGGCGTACAAAGACCAGGTAACTTGCAAGCGCGCCCACGTCGGCGAGCCCCTTGATGCAGAGCATGCCGCCCGCCACGGCGACGATGGCGTAGTTGGCATAGCCGATCACCACGGTCATGGGCACCATCGAGTTGGCGTAGGCCTGCGCGGCACCACCGGTGCGGCGCAGCTCTTGGTTGCGCGCGTCAAAACCAGCCACGTTGGCTTGCTCGTGATTAAAGACCTTGATGACCTTTTGACCCGAGACCATCTCTTCGATATATCCGTCCAGGTCGCCAAGCGATGCCTGCTGGGCGGCAAAGAAACGCTTAGAGCGCGTGCCCGAGTAGCGCGCATACAGCACAATGGCCGCATCGCACACGAGCGTGATAATCGTGAGCTGCCAGTTGAGGATGATGAGCATGGCCGTGGTGCCGACCACCTGGATGATCGCCTGAATCACGTTGGCAAAGCTGTTGTTGAGCGCCTCGGAGACGGTGTCGACGTCGTTGGTAAAGAAGCTCATGATGTCACCCGAGCGCGTGCTGTCGAAGTAGCTCAGCGGCAGCGTCTGAATGTGGGCAAACAGGTCGCGGCGGATATCGGACACCACGCGCTGGGCCGCGCGCACCATAATCTGCGAGTAGCCCAGAGCCGAGAGCACGCCCGCGGCGTAGATGGCAGCGGTAAAGATAACCTGCTTAGCGAGCAGTTCCTCGCCGCCCGTTGCCAAACCGTTGACGATGGGGCGCACCATGTAGGTACCGGCAAGGCTTGCGATGGCCGCAACAGAGGCAAGCACACCCACTGCGAGCAGCGAGAACTTGGCGTGACCCATGTAGGAGAGCAGGCGGCGGAGCGTCTGCGCCAGATTGGCGGGACGGGCCTGAGCGGATGTCTTAGGCATGGCGCTCACCCCCTTCCGTGGCTTGAAGTGATCCGCTGGGGCCAGACGAAGACGGGGCATTTGCGCCGTCTGCGACGTCCGCATCCCCCGCAAACTCCATCTGCGAGGCATAAATCTCCTGGTAGATGTTGTCGCCCGCCAACAGTTCCTCGTGCGTGCCCACGCCGTGGACACGACCGTCGTCCAACACCACAATGCGATCGGCATCCATGACGCTCGCGATGCGCTGGGCGATGATGAGCACGGTCGTATTGGGAATCCGAGCGATGTGCTCGCGAATCTTAGCGTCGGTCGCCATATCGACCGCGCTGGTTGAGTCATCAAAAATGAGCACGCGCGGATGCTTGAGCAGCGTGCGCGCAATGCACAGGCGTTGCTTCTGGCCGCCCGAAACACCGGCGCCGCCTTGGCCCAACTCGCCGTCCAGCCCGCCGATGCGATCCAGGAACTCGTCCACGCATGCCGCCCGGCAGGCCGCGAGGAGCTCATCGTCCGACGCCTGCGGATTGCCCCACTGCAGGTTCTCGCGCACGGTACCCGTAAACAGCACGTTCTTTTGCAGCACGATACCCACGGCGTCGCGCAAGGTAGCCAAGTCGTAGTCGCGCACGTCGTGTCCGCCCACAAGCACGGTGCCCTCGGTGGCGTCGTACAAGCGCGCAATCAGCTGCACAAGCGAACTCTTGCCCGAGCCCGTGCCGCCGAGCATGCCCACCGTGGAGCCTGCTTCAATGCAAAGGTCAATATGCTCGAGCACATCCTCGGCTGCATCCGCGCGGTATTTAAAGGAAACGTCGCGAAACTCGATGCTTCCGTCGGCCACCTCGTGCACGGCAGCGGCAGCGTCGGGCGCCTGGATAAGCGAACGCTCGTCGAGCACCCGCGAGATGCGTTCCACGCTGGCAAGTGCGCGCGTGAGCAGCAAAAACACGTTGGAAATCATCATGAGCGAGTTCATGATCAGCAGCACATAGCTCATAAAGCCCGTGAGCGAGCCCACGCCGAGCTCGCCGGCAAGAATCATGCGCCCGCCGATCCACAGAATGGAAAGCGCCGCCACGTACATCGACAGCTGAAACACCGGCAGGTTGAGCACGGCGTTGCCGAAGGTCTTGGTCGCCGTATGCGCGAGCTCGGTATTGACGGCGTCGAACTTGGCCTCCTCGTGCTCGGCACGCACGTACGCCTTGACGGCGCGCACGGCGGTGAGGTCCTCCTGCACCACACCGTTGAGATGGTCCATCGAGGTCTGCAGCTGGCGGTAGAGCGGACTGACGCGATAGGTGATAATGCCCAGCACGATCGCCAGCACCGGCAGGATGATCGCGAAAACGGTGGCGAGCGGACGCGACAGCACCAGCGCATAGACCAAGCCGACGATGAGCGTCACGGGACCGCGCACCATGGGGCGAAAGCCATTGCCGATGGCATTTTGGATGACGGTGATATCGGTAGTCATGCGCGTGACAAGCGAGCTGGCGTCGTAGTTGTCCAGATTGCCAAAAGCGAGCGTCTGGATCTTGCGATACTCGGCCTCGCGCAGGTTAGCGCCCAGCCCCGAGGCGACGCGAGCAGACGTGCGTGCATAGCCCAAGCCAAGTACCAGCGAACATGCGGCGCATGCCAACATATACGTGCCCTGCAACAGCATGTAGTTGATGTCGCCCGCGGGCACGCCCACGTCGATGATATTTGCCATGATGACCGGGATAAACAGCTCGAGCGCCGTCTCGGCAGTCACAAAGAGCACGCCGAGCATGGCATCGCGGCGGTATGCCCCCAGATAGGAAAACAAAATCTTGAGATTGCGCACACAGGTTCATCCCCCATCAAACGTTGTTCGCAAACCCACGTATTATGGCGCGCCGTGCGGCGGTGTCAAGTGTTCCGAAATCGATTTCTGCAAGGCTAGTGCAGGCGCCATGCTCACAGGGCGCACGTCCGTATTCAATTAGAAATGAACGCGAGCGTGACTTTTTCGCCCCACTGCCGACACAAACCTTGACTCTACAATCGTTGTAGGGTTTTCACTACACTGGTACGTAAACGAACCAAGCCAGAAAGTGCCCGCCCATGGAACACGACCTCACACGCGGCAATGTCCTTAAGACCATCGCGGTCTTTGCCCTGCCCTATATGCTCTCGTACTTTTTGCAGATGCTCTACGGCATGGCCGACCTGTACATGATGGGACAGTTTAGCGGCGCCGCCGGCATCACCGCCGTGGGCAACGGCGCGCAGACGCTCTATATCATTACCGTGACGCTCGTTGGTCTGGCCATGGGAACGACGGTCATCGTCGGCCACGCCGTGGGCTCGCGCCGCTTCGACCGCGCCGAGACCGCCATCGGCAACACCATCACGCTCTTTATGGGTGTCTCGGTGGTGCTGGCCGCTGTCCTGCTCGCACTGTGCCCGCAGATCGTGACACTCATTGGCACGCCAGTCGAAGCGGTCGAAGGCACTGCCGCCTACCTGCGCATCTGCTTTGTCGGCATTCCCTTTATCGCCGCATACAACATCCTCTCGGCCATCTTTCGCGGCCTGGGCGATTCGCGCTCGCCCATGTACGTGATTGGCGTGGCATGCATCATCAACATCGCACTCGATTTTCTGTTTATCGGCCACATGGGACTCGGTCCCGTAGGCGCGGCACTCGGCACGGTAACCGCCCAGACGGCAAGCGTTGCCCTCGCGCTCGTGTGGCTCAAGAGCCGTCGCACAAACATCCACGTTAAGCGCAGCGACCTGCGCCCCCAGCCCGAGGTGCTCGGCAGCATTCTTAAGATCGGCGTGCCCGTGGCCGTGCAGGACGGCTGCATCCAGGTGGCGTTTATGTTCATCACCGTCATCGCCAACCACCGCGGCCTGGTCGACGCCGCCGCCGTGGGCCTGGTCGAAAAGATGATCAGCTTTTTGTTTATCGTGCCGAGTTCTATGGGCGCTACCGTCAGCGCGCTCACGGCGCAAAACGCCGGCGCGGGCAAGGGCGACCGCGCGCGTCAGGTGCTCAAGGATGCCATGACCATCTCGGTGGTGTACGGCTGCCTGATCACGGTGCTGATGTGGCTGGTGGCGCCGGCGTTTATCGGCTTTTTTGCCAAGGACGCTGCAGTAGTCGCCGCCGGTACCGGCTATATGCGCAGCTATATTTTCGACGCGATTTTTGCCGGCATCCACATTTGCTTTAGCGGCTTTTTCGCCGCATACGGCAAGAGCTACATCGGCTTTGCGCACAACGTGCTGGCCGTGGCCCTCATTCGCGTGCCCGGCGCTTGGCTGCTGTCGAACGCCTATTCCGACACGCTGTTCCCCATGGGTATCGCCTCGCCGTGCGGGTCGATTCTGTCGGCGGTCATCTGCGTGATTGCATTTACCGTGCTCAACCGCCGCAGGGTTTTTGACAAGCTGGCGGCGTAGCGGGGCGACGCAAAATCGCCCTGATCGACGACATCATCAGCGACGACCCCGCGACCTACGTGACGCAGATCACGGTGCCGGTTGCCCCAGCAAAGTAAGAACCGCCCGGAAGGCATCGCGCTTCCGGGCGGTTTTTCAATTTGGTTATCGACGCCTTAAGCCTGGGGCACCTGACCAGTAGCCAAGATCTGCTCGAGTGCGTCCTCATCCAGCACGGGTACGCCCAGCTGCTCGGCCTTGGCGAGCTTGGAGCCTGCTTTGGGACCGGCGACCAGATAGCTCGTCTTCTTTGAAACACTGCCCGAAACCTTGGCGCCGAGTACCTTGAGCGCCGCGCCCGCCTCGTCGCGCGTGCGGTTGACGAGCGTGCCGGTGAGCACGAAGGTCAGACCCGCGAGCGGCTGTGCATCGGCGAGCTCGCCCGCCACGCCCGCGTCGGCTGCGGCTTGTGCATGCGCGGCGCCCAAGTCGACCTCGAGCGACAGGCCCGCCTGGCGCAGGCGCTCCAGCACGGCAAGGTTTTCGGGCACGGCCAGGAACTGCTTGACGCTCGTCGCAATCTTGGGACCGATGCCCTCGCACTCGGCGATATCCTCTTCGCTCGCCAAGATAAGCTTGTCAATCGACAGGAATCGCTCGGCGATGACCTCGCCCACGCTTTTGCCCACGTGGCGGATGCCCAGGGCAAACAGCACGCGACCGAGCGGCTGGCTCTTGGACTTGTTGAGCTCGGCGATAATTTTCTCGGCCGTCTTGAGGCCCACCGGAATGGGATCGCCCTTCTTGACGCCCTTTTTGCTGTTGGAGCTGGCATAGGTGCGCCCCGTGTCCAGGCCGGCGATGTCGTCGACTGTGAGCTGGTAGAAGTCCGCAACATCGTGGATCAGTCCGGCGGCGATCATCTTGTCGACGATTTCGTCGCCCAGGCCATCGACGTCCATGCAGCCGCGGCTCACCCAATGGAGCAGACGCTCCTTGAGCTGTGCGGGGCAGTCGATCGATACGCAGCGGTAGGCCACCTCGCCATCCTCGTGGACCACGGGGCTGCCGCACACGGGGCAGACCTCGGGCATCTGCCAGTCGACCGAATCGGCCGGGCGCTTGTCGAGCACGGGACCCACGACCTCGGGAATCACGTCACCCGCCTTGTGCACGATGATAGTGTCGCCCTCGCGCACGTTTTTGCGACGGATCTCGTCGATGTTGTGCAGCGTGGCGCGCGCGATGGTGGAGCCGGCAACCGTCACCGGGTCGAACTCGGCGACCGGTGTGAGCACACCGGTGCGGCCCACCTGGATGCGAATCTCGCGCAGGACGGTCTGCTTTTCCTCGGGCGGGAACTTAAAGGCGATGGCCCAGCGCGGTGCGCGGGCGGTAAAGCCCAGGTCGAGCTGCTGCTGGAAGCTGTCGACCTTTACGACCACGCCGTCGATGTCGTAGTCCAGGTCACCGCGGTGTTCGAGCGCCTGGGCACAGAACTCGTGGACCTCGGCGGGTGTGGCACAGCGAGCCACGTTAGGGTTGACGCTAAAGCCGGCGCTACGCAGCCAATCGAGGAACTCGCGCTGGCTGTGGACGTGCAGCGGATCGGTATCGGCGATGGCATAGATAAAGGTAGCGAGATCGCGGCGCGCCGTGACCTTGGGGTCCTTTTGGCGCAGGCTGCCGGCGGCAGCGTTGCGCGGGTTGGCGAAGGGGTCGCGCCCCTCGGCATCGGCCTCGTCGTTCAGGCGCACAAAGCTGCCCTTGGGCATATAGACCTCGCCACGGACCTCGATGGTGCGCTCGCGGTCGGCGCCCATGTGGGCGAGCGCCGGCTCGGACAGGTGCATGGGCACATCCTTGATGGTACGGACGTTGAGCGACACGTCCTCGCCCGTGGTGCCATCGCCACGTGTAGCGGCGCGCACAAAGGTGCCGTTTTGGTAGGTAAGCGCCACGCCCAGACCGTCGATCTTAAGCTCGCAGGTATAGGTGACGCTGCCGGCACCGAGCGCATCCTCGGTGCGCTGGAGCCATGCGTCGAGCTCGTCCAGATCCATGGCATCGTCCATGGAATACATGCGCGCCATATGCGTGACCGGCGTAAACTGCTCGCTCACGTAGCCGCCCACGCGCTGGGTATAGCTGTCGGGCGTCACCAGGTCGGGGTAGGTCGCCTCGATCTCCTGCAGCTCAACGAGCATTTTGTCGAAGGCGGCGTCCGTGATCTCGGGCGCATCGAGCATGTAGTAGCGATAGGCGTGGTAATCGAGCTCGTGGCGCAGCTCGGCCGCGCGCGCTGCCGCCTGGGCATGGGCGTCGGTCGGTGCGGCGGCATCCGCACTCGCGGGCGTTTCGGTATCGATGTCCACGCCGTCACCAAACAGGCTCGATTGCTCCATAGCGGCACTCCTTCGCTCGATTTCAAACGGATACAAGAGTACCACCGGTCGCCATGGCGCCGAATAACCCTTTCGAACCGCATCGAATCGGCAGCCGCCAGACCGGAGTGGATCGCGCGATCAACTCATATCCGTGCCATTTCTAAATGATCCGTTTCCACGTCCCCAACGGATCAATAAGAAAAGAGGGACTGTCCCGCGTTGGCGGGACAGTCCCCTCTGGCTTCGATATGTGCAATACGGCTCGTTAGAAACCCTGGCCATAGCCTTGGCCTTGACCCTGGCCCTGCTGGCCCAGCAGCTCCTCCAGATACTGGCGCAGCTGCTCGTCGGTAATACCGCCGTTGCCGGTATCGGTCGCGCTGTCGTTCTGCTGCTGGTTCTGCAGCTCCTCGTCGGAGCCCAGCTCGACCGTGACCTTCTTCTCGTCCTTGCCGCGCATGAGCGTGATCTCGACCTTCTCGCCCACCTCATGGCTGCGCAGCGCGATGATCAGGCCGTCGGCGCTTGTAATCTCGTCGTCGTCCAGCTTGGTAATGACATCGCCCTCCTGGATGCCGGCCTTGGCGGCGGGACCGTCCTCGACGACGCTCGCCACGTACGCGCCGCTATCGGTGCTCAGCTTGTTGGTGCGGGCGTTGAGCGCGTTGACGCTCGAAAGCGTGGCGCCCAGGTACGGGTGCACTGGCGTCTTACCGTCGATAATCTGGTCGGCAATGTTCTTGGCGTAGTTAACGGGAATAGCAAAGCCCACGCCCGAGCTGGAGCCCGAATAACTCTCGATGAGCGAGTTGATACCCACCAGCTCGCCGTTGTCGTTGACGAGCGCGCCGCCGGAGTTGCCCGGGTTGATGGCGGCATCGGTCTGAATCATGTTGGCATAGATGGTGTTACCGTTGGTCGAGCTCATGGCCGTGGAGCGATACAGCGCCGAGACGATACCGGTGGAGACAGACTGCTCGTTGCCAAACGGCGAGCCGATCGCCATGACCCACTCGCCCACGTTGAGCTTGGAGGAGTCGCCGATCTCGATCGGCGTGAGCTTAGAGGCGTCGGCGTCCTTGAGCTTGATGACGGCCAGGTCGCTCGAGGCATCGTTGCCCACGAACTCGGCCTCGTAGGTGGTGCCGTCGTCCATGGTAACCACGTACTGGTCATAGCCATCGACCACGTGGTTGTTGGTAAGGATGTGGCCCTCGGTATCGAGCACCACGCCCGAACCGACGCTGCCCGAGTTGTCCGACTCGTCGGCAGACTGCGAAAGCGAGCCATTCTGGCCGCCGCTCGAAGTGGCGGTAATGGAAACCACGGAGGGCAGGGCCTTGGCAGAAACGGCCTCGGCCAGCGTGGTGTCCTCGGAGTCGATCGTAATCTTTTGCGTCGACGAACCCGAAGCACCCGCCGCCACGGCGTTCCTGCCGCCGCCGATATCGAGCGTGCCGCTCATAATGAGCGCAATGACCAGCAGGGCGCCGCAGGCACAGCCGGCGAGTGCCGTAATAAAGATCGGCAGCTTTTTGGTCTTGGTCTTGACCACCGTGTGCTTGTTCACGACCTGCGCACCGCCCAGCGGCTTGCCAGTCTGTGTGTCGTAGGCCTGCACGTAGGGAATGTTGCCGTCGGCAGGCGTCGACTCCACCTGCACGCGCGGCTGCTGCTGGGTCTCGCCGGCATTGCCCGCATCCTGGGGACGCTGGGAATCGTTCTCGCTCATGGCTGCGATCCTTTCGTCAAATAACCAAAGGCCCGCCAAACATGTGGCGGGCCATCATTGTTCACGTTGAGTTGTACCCCAATATGCGGGCGAACGTGTATGAGAACGCAATCTTTTAGGAAGGCTTAAGTTCTGCTGCAAACTCGAAAGGAACCCGCACCTGCGGCAAAGCCACCACAAAGGTGCCTGTCCCCCTTGCGGTGGAAATCTAGTCCTTAAACAGATAGCCCACGCCGCGGACGGTGGTGATGTGCGCCGCGATCTGCGGGCCCACCTTGGAGCGGATGCGTCGGATGTGCACGTCGACGGTGCGCGTACCGCCGCAGTACTCAAAGCCCCACACGCGGTGCAGCAGCACCTCGCGACTGTAGGCGCGATTGGGATGCGTAGCCAAAAAGCTCAGCAGCGAGTACTCCATCAGCGTCAGGTCGATAGGCTCATCATCGAGCGTCACCTGGTAGGTGGCCAGGTTGATCTCGAGGTTGTCGATGTTGAGCACATCGTCGGCGGTGACGGTCTCCTCCTCGCCCATCAGGCGCTGCGCACGAGCCTTGAGCTCGTTGGGCGTCGCCGTGAGGCATACAAAGTCGGCATGCGCGTGATTGGGCAGGCGCAAGGTACCGAGCGCCTCGTCGTCGACGATCACCAACATGGGGACGCCGCCACGATCATCAAGCCACTTGGCAATCTGATCGATGCGGTCGCTGCGGATGCCATCGGAATCGAGGATCAGCAGGTCAAAGTCGTGCGCCGCAGTCGGCGAATCGGGGGTGGCCAGGCTCACCTCGACACCCAGGGTGGTCGTCAAGCTGCGGGCAAACTCGTGGAAGCGCGTCGTGCGCGCCATGAACAGGGCACTCTTTTCGGACATATCGGCCTCCAAAGAAATGAGCTCAATCGTACTGGAACAAGCCGGCGCGATTAGGAGTTCGCCAGGTAGTGCTTGATCTCCCACTCGGTGATCGTAGACTCAAACTTATGCCACTCGTCGCGCTTCTTTTTGAGGAAGAAGCTGTGGATGTGCTCGCCGAGGGCATCCTTCATAAACCGCGAGTCCTCAAAGACGTCGAGCGCCTCTTTGAGCGAGCGCGGCAGCGGCGTGTAGCCGGCCTCGACCATCTGACGGCCGGTGAGCTTGAGCGTCTCGGCCGTGGCCTCGGGCGGGAGCTCCAGCTTGCGCTCGATACCGTCCAGACCAGCCGCCAGCGTGACGGCGTTGACCAGATACGGGTTGGCCATGGGGTCGGGGCTGCGAAGCTCGATGCGCGTGGACAGCTGCTTGCCAGGCTTGTAGACCGGAATGCGGATCATGCTTGCACGGTTGCGCAGACCCCACGTGGCGTACTGCGGCACGGAGTCGCCGCCCGTGGTGATGCGCTTGTACGAATTGACCGTGGGGTTGGTGATGGCGCTGATCTCGCGCGCGTGCGCCAAGATACCGGCCATATAGTGCTTGGCGACGTCGGAGAGATGGTACTTCTCGTCGCCCTCGCCCCAAAAGACGTTGTTGCCGTCGTGGTCGAATAGCGACTGATGCAAAAACATGGCGCTGCCGTCCTCGCCCGCCAACGGCTTGGGCATAAAGGAGGCGTGGCAGCCACTCTCATAGGCCTGCTGCTTAATGATGAGCTTTGCCGTGGTGATGGCGTCAGACATGCTCAGGGCCTCGGCATGGCGCAGGCTCATGCCGTGCTGCGAGCGACCGGCAGCATGGAAGGTGTACTCCACGGGCACGGACATCTTCTCGAGCGTGAGGACCGTGTTGCGGCGCAGGTCGCGTGCGGCGTCGCTTACCGAAAGATCGAAGTAACCCACGTTGTCGAGCGGCTCGGGCGTGTGCTCGTCGGGGAAATAGTAGTACTCCAGCTCGGCACCAACGTTGAGCAGGTAGCCGGCCTTCTCGGCCTTATGGAACATGCGGCGCAGGGCATCGCGCGGGTCGCCGGCAAACGGCTTGCGATCGGGAGTGCACACATCGCAGAACACGCGGGCGACGCCGTTGTGGCTCGGGCGCCACGGCAGGATCTGGAAGGTCGAAGCATCGGGGAACGCCAGCATGTCGGCTTCCTCGGGCGTGGCAAAGCCCTCGATGGCGGAGCCGTCAAAGCCAATACCCTCCTCAAAGGCGACCTCGAGGTCCTCGGGGCTAATGGCAAAGTTCTTGAGGCGGCCGAGAATGTCGACAAACCACAGACGCACAAAGCGGATATCACGCTGCTCTACGGAGCGGAGTACGTAATCGATGTTCTGCTGGTTCATGTCGCTCCCCTTTCTTTCGGGCGGGTTTCGACTGGTCTATACCGCAGATACTATCGCAGAAAAATGTTTCCGCAGGGTTAAAGCGTATCAAGCGCTCAAAAAACGTGCGCGAGCAGGCGGGTGCCAAGCACGAACAGACCGACTCGGACGGGCGGCTAGCGCGAGGTCGAAGCGCGGTGTTCGATGTGGCCGAGTATCTCGATGCGCTTGGGGGCGAGCTTTGCGGCATCGCCCACCGTAGTGGTAACGACGTCGATGCGCTCGGACAGGCGCTCGACCACGCGCTCGGCAATGGTGAGGGTGTCCTGCGCGGCCGTGGTCACACCGCCAAAGAGCACGCGGTTCCAGGGATAGTCGTCAAACGTTGCGATCTTGAGACCCGCCGGCAACGAAGGTCCCAACTGTGCCAGCGCCTCGGTCAGGCGCAGGAAGACCAGACCGTTGACGGCAATGAGGCCGAGCTTCTTACCCGCATAGTCACGCATGGTCTCGTCCAAGCGGCCGATGCCCGTGGCGCCACCGTCGGCCAGGGTGACGACCTCGCCCGCAAGGCCGCGTCGCGATAGCTCGTCGGTAAAGGCCTCGGCGCGCTCGCGACGGACGGAGCTATCGTCGCTTGCCTCGGTGAGCAGGCACAGGCGCTCGCTGCCAGCGGCGACCAAGGCGTCTACCAAGCCGGCGACCAGCTCACGGTTGTTAGATGTCACCAAGTCGATACCGCCGTCGGCAACATCGCGGTCGAGCAGCACGACGGGCAGGCGTCCCGCTGCCGCGGCGATCGCCTCGTCATTGCCTCCGCAGGTGTTGACGACCAGGCCGTCCACGCCGGCATCGATAAGCCTGATGAGCGACTCCGCTTCCTTTGCGGGGTCGTTGCCGCTAATGGCCGTCATGAGCGAGCAGCCGCGCGCGGCGGCGCTGGCGGAAAGTCCTCCGAGCATGGCGCTAGAGAACGGGTTGGCGATGTCGGCTAGGATCACACCGATGAGGTTGGTGCGCGAGCTGCGCAGATTGCGCGCGGCGGCACGTGGACGATAGCCGGTGCGCTCGATAACTGCCGCGATGCGAGCACGGGTTTCCTCGGTCATCTGCCCGGGGCGGTTGTTGAGGTAGCGCGAGACCGTGGCCGGACTCACGCCCGCCTCGGCGGCAATATCCTTGATTCTCATCTGCGCCATAGCGCACCCCGTTTCCCAACTGTCGGCATTCTGAGCCATTTTAGACATTTTTAAAAATCTCGGTTGCAAAACGCTGTAGGTGAGCAACATCGTTTTTGTGTCTCGAGCAGATGCGATGATGGGCTAGATATTCGAGTCTTTAGGCAGCTCAAAATAGTCGGGATGCAAGGCGATAACCGGTCCCTGTTCCTCGGGCATCAGATGCAGGTGTGTCTCTGCCAGATAGCTCGCCGTGTCGGTATCGCCCCTCTTAATGGACTCGAGAATCCGGCGATGCTGACGACGAATCGGCTCCCAATCCAGATCCTGCGACACCATACGCAACCAGTTGTACCGCTCAAAATGCGTATTGACGCTCTTCATCCAATCCCACAACATGTGGCGGCCGGCAATCTCAAAGCACGTCTCGTGGAATAGGTTGTCCAGATCGAAAAAGCGACGCGTTTCGCTATGGTCGAGCGACTCGGACTCGGCAAGAATCTGCTCGAGCCGATGTTTTTGCTCAGGCGTGGCGGCAGAGCAACATTTAATGAGTACGCTTCTCTCGAGTTTCTCACGCAAGAAACAGGCGTTCTCGGCGCGCTCCATGCTGATTTTTGAGACATAGGTGCCGCTTTTGGGACGCGTTTCCACTAGCTCCTGCTCACGC